>JBHIFI010000075.1:0-7303 GCA_046761005.1 Thermoplasmata archaeon | reverse complement strand
GCCCTCATGTTCTGAGATCCTGCGATGTAGATAACCTCCTTCTTTTCGTCGAGAAGCTGTATTACGCCATCCGTCTCAGGAACCGCCTCAAGGCTCTCCTCCTTGAATGGCAACCACTTTTCTGGCGGGAACCTGGGCTTCTCGAGTTGGAGTCTCATGTCGCATTGAAGGCATCTGCTCGACTCCTGGCGGGCGCCCTCCTCGTCGTAGCCGAGCTGTATCAGGTCAAAGCTCCTTGTCCTCTCTTCAAGCGGGAGGGAAGGCATCTCTGTCCTCTTTCTGTCCGCGAATCCCTCCTCTCTTCCGAAGCTCTGAGAGAACTGGGACTCCGAGGCCAGACTCTCCCCGATCTCCCCTTTCCCGCCAAGGTATCTGTCTATGGACGCGGCTGCATTTCTTCCTGCTTGGATCGAATCGATGACTGAGGAGGGTCCTGTTGCTGCTTCCCCGCCCGCGAAAACGCCCGGAGCGCTTGTCACCAAGGACTCATCCGTGACAATAGTGGCTCCCCTTGTCTGAATGTCCTCACCCAGGAAGGAGAAGTCAGGTGCTTGACCAATTGCCATGATGACATAGTCTGTATCCATCGAAGTAGTCTGAGACTCATCATACTGAGGATTGAACCGCCCGTCCGTGTCAAAGACGCGTGTGCAGCACTTCAGTTCAATGCCCTTGACTTTGTCCTTTTCAATCACTATCTGCTTGGGTCCCCAGGAGTTGTTGATGTTGATGCCCTCGTTTCTCGCCTCTTCTATCTCCCACTCGAATGCAGGCATCTCTTCATCCGATTCCAGACAGGCAAGGTCGACCCTCTCGGCACCATTCCTAAGGGCGGACAGTGCTACATCAACAGCAACGTTCCCACCGCCGATGACGAGAACCGTCCCTGACAGGGGCTTGGCGGTACCCGCCTTTACTTCTCTGAGGAAGTCAACACCCCAAAGAACGTCTTGATGGTCCGAGCCCTCGATGTCGAGCCTCCTGCTGAGCTGCGCTCCCGTGGCTATGAACACAGCGTTGAAGTCCTTTCTCAATTCCTCGAGAGATGTCGACTCACCGATTCTCGTATCCGTTCTCGCTTCGATGCCCAGATCTAGAATGTCCTCTATGTCCTTGTCGAGTGCCTCGTCGCTCAGTCTGTAGTGCGGGAAGCAGGAGCGCATCATCCCGCCCAGCTTCTTATCGCTTTCGAAGACCGTGACCGAGTGCCCGAGCCTCCTCAGATAGTAGGCCGCCGTGAGCCCGGCTGGTCCCGATCCGACAATCGCAATATTCCTCCCAGTTTCAGGTCGACGTTCAGTTCTGCTCTTCCAGGAGCCATCATCCCTTTCTGCCGCGGATCTCTTCAGCCAGCAAATGGCGATTGGCTCGCTGATTTCCCCCCGCCGGCAGTTCTCCTCGCACGGGTGGAAGCACACCATTCCCAGCGTTCTCGGGAAGGGAGCCTTCTCCCGCACCACCGCAACGGCATCGGCGTACCTCTCCTCCTTGATCAGGCGGACGTATCGCGGCACGTCAATTCCAACCGGGCAGTCCCTCTTGCACGGCACAAGGTCCACGTCTCTCGTTGCGAAATCGATGCCCTTGTCAACTAGAGCACCAGTTGGACAGACCTCCACGCACACACCGCAGAACTTGCACTCCGACCCCCTCAGTGTAGGGGCTACCGTGCCAACGATGTAGTCCTCCCCATCGTAGATGAAACCCAGTGCGTTGATTGCCCTTAGATCGTTGCAAGCCCTCACGCATCTCGTGCAGTTGATGCACAGATTGTTGTCTCGTACGATGAGCGGCTCTTGATCCTGAACGGAGAGATTCCTTGGAATGTATCTTGGCGTATCATCTGGTATGCCAATGTACTCAGCCACCCTCTGGAGCTCGCATCTTCCAAGCTCTGGACAGCATCTCTCCTCCATGGGAACGTCCAGGGAGCAGGGCTCGCGTGGGCAACCCTCCTTCTGCTCGCAGGTAAGACACACGTGCGGATGATTCGCCAGTATCTTGCTGATATTCCTCCTTCTCTCATGGACAACCCCTTCTGTGTTCGTCTTGACGACCATCCCGTCTTGGGCGGGAGTCGAACAAGCGGGAACGAGTTCATCTTTTCCCTCAACCTCGACGAGGCATAGTCTGCAACCCTCGAATTCTTCAGGGGAGGCGGATTCGAATCTCTCATCGCCTCGATAGACGATTTCGGCGGGCTTAGTTTCTTGTCCAGGTGGCAGATTGGGATGGTGGCACAGCCTGGGGATATAGATGTCCGTCCTGTCTGCTGCCTCTAGAATGGATTCCCCTTTCTCTGCCGAGACCTCAACATCATCGATGCGGAGGGACACCATATGATTCCATCCAGTTTACCAAGAGTGCTCTATTGCATCCTCCTTGCAGGCAACGATGCACGGGGGTATTGCCTCAGTATCCACAGGCTTGCATGGAGCGCAACTGTACTTTATCTTCCATTTGTGCTCTTCCGTTACAGCTGGCATGTCCCCTCCCTCGATATCGAAGTCGTTCGGTACCATTGCCAGAACTCCATGAGGGCAGGCAGTCACGCAGTCCTCGCAGCTCGTGCACTTGTCCGTGTCTATGGTGATGAAGTACTCCCCTGACCCGTCCCTGTAACCGTAGTTCGCCTTCATGCCTTTCCCTTCTCGACCAGCACCTTTCCAAAGAGGGCTCCTCCGATTGCGCCAGCAATCTGCGTGTCATAGTCCGTCTTAAGAGGCTCAATTCCCAGCTCTTTCTCCAGTCTCTTGACAACGCCAATGTTCTTGGCAATTCCGCCTGTGATTGCGAATTCCTTCTCCACCCCCAATCTCTCCAATAGGGTGAAGACTCTGTGTGCCATCGCAGCCGAATAGGCAGCGATGACCTTGTTCTTTGGCCAGCCCTCTCTTAGCAGTTGGGATGCCTCAGCTTTCGCGAAGACGACACACGTGCTGCTCACCTCGGGTGGCTCCTCATCGATCTCAAATGAGAGGCGACCCATGTCTTCTATGTGCACCGCGAGAAGGTCAGCGAATACTTCCATCCCTCTTCCCGTGCCTGCAGCGCACTTATCATTCATCAGGAAGGCGGTAACCTTTCCTCTCTCATCGCATCGAATCGCCTTGCAGTCCTGTCCGCCCATGTCCAGAACGGTTCTTATGGAGGGTCCGTACATCCAGTTTGCGCCGCGGGCGTGACAGGCTATCTCCGTTATCGCCCTGTTTGCGAAGGGAACATTGACCCTTCCATAGCCTGTGCCCACGACATATCTGATGTCCTCAAGAGTCACACCTGTATCTTTGAGTGCCCAGTCCATCGCATTATTCGCGCTATCGGGGCTGTCCGATCCTGTCCTCATGTTGCTGAAGGCGAGTAGCTTGCCGTCACCCATGATTACCGCTTGGGAGCTCACCGAGCCCACATCCACACCAGCAGTTATTATGTCAAAATCTTTCCAATCCAAATCTGGAGCCTTCCAGTTGTACTCCTTCCACCGCCAATATTCCGATTCCTTCTTCTCCATCAGGAACCACCTCCTGCGCGGGATGACGCTACAAGAGCGGCGCCAAGGGCCGGAACATACTCAGGGTCTTCGGGAACTACTATATCCATATTGAGGTCCCTTTTTAAGGAATCCACGAAGCCCACATTCTTGGCGAGTCCGCCGACAAGAGCAACATCCTTCTCTATCGATAGTCTTCGGGCCATTGATGATATTCGGCTTGCCATAGCATCATGAATAGCTCTAGCTATGTCCTCCTTCGGAGTCTTTTCGTGAACGAGAGTCACCACCTCCGACTCCGCGAAGACTGCGCACTGAGCGTTCATAGGAATCGACTTGCTTGACTTCAAGGAGAGCTGTCCTATCTCTTCAAGCGGAATCTCCAGCGCTCTTGCCATAGCCTCGGTGAACGAGCCTGCACCCGCGGCACATCTCTCATTGATCACGAAGTCCAGGACCTTCCCATCCGCGTCAGTGTGCATCGCCCTTCCCTCCTCTGCGCCGACATCGATTACCGTCCTCGCCATTGGGATCAGGCTGATCGCTCCCTTCGCAGCGGCACTCACCTCAGTGAACTCATCATCCGCAAAGGGGACTTCGGTTCTCCCTGACCCTGTCGCCGTTATATGAAGGATATCCTCCCTCTTCAGACCCGCCTTTTCGAGGGCTTCCTCGAAGGCCTCCTCAACGGATTCCATCTGCTCGAATCCGCAGAGCTTGTTGGACTTTGCAACTACGTTCCCGCCGTCCACTATCACGACCTTCACGAATTTGGCACCAACATCAATACCAGCAACCTTCATCTCATGCCTCCTTTGTCATTCCGAGAGTTTCCATGAATGCGTCTATTCGGGCTATCGTCCTAGCTTCATCGAACTCTCTCTCATCTCCCATGTTTCCCTCGAATATCATCACTGGGAAGCCTGCCTCCTGGAGGGCGAGTCTGTTCTCGGCTATTCCTAAGCTGAGTCCTTCACAACCCCTATTGTAGTGGAGCAGGATGCCATCGAGCTTCCACTCATGGGCTATGCGAATCATCATATCGCTTTTGTACGCGGGTGAGTAGAAGTGCTGCCACTCGGGCTTTTCGAGGTTCCACTTGACTAGTTCTTGAAGAGCCTCGTCCCTGTTCGTTATTGAGACCCCCTTCTCCATGGGCGTCGTCTTGGGTCCCCAAGTACCGTTTTCTTTGACCTCCCACAGGCCTATCAAGCCGAACGTATACAATGAGCCAATGGAGACGCATCCATACTTCTCCAGATATCTGAATACTCTGAGGAATGCCCATGGTGGTTGAGTATCGGTCATTACCCTGCACTTCTCGTTCCCTACAGCGGCGATTCCTCTATCAACTCTGTCCTTCACCTCGTCTCTGAGCTTCTCGTAGAAATCGGCGACGATTTTGCTGTGCTTCATCAGCGTTCCTAGTACGTAGAGTGAGTACATCGTCTTCTCGTCGAGTGGCGCAGGAATCGCCTTGTTGTAGGCGCAAATGTCGGCCCATGTTGACGTGGACCTGAACTCGTTCTTCACAGCCTCGATGAGCCTATTGTCATCGTACGTTCTTCCCGTCACCTGCTCCATCCATTCGATTCCGTCGTGAAGCTGCCCAACGATGTACCCTATCCTGTTCTCATCCATCTCTTCATGGGGGCCTACCGCAACGTCTACGCAGAAGTAGGGAATCCCACCTTCAAGCTCCGATGCGACCTGATACCACTTTGCATGGCTGCAACATATGTGGTCCGTCCAAATGAAGTCTGGCTTGGGGAACTCCCCACCAAACGTGTACTTGTTCAGCAGAATGGAACCCCAGTAGTTTCTCATGTAGGAGCAAAGATCCCTTGCGAAGCCATACTTCTCCGCCGCTTCAAGGCACTCATCCGAGAATTCCCTGTTGAAGGCGGTGGAGGCAGCATACGGCTCTCCAGTTAGCGGGTACACATCGTCCCCAAGCCCAGCGGGAACTGCGTCGAAGGCCCAGGCACCACCCGCCCATCTCAGCCCACCTTTCTCCTTCGCCTCGGCGAAATTCTTGTAATAGTTCAGCCTAATACTCTTCGCCTCATTCCAGGTTTTCAGCGGTTTCGTTGGATACTTTGCCATCATATCACCTCAGAATAGGTCCTCCTCCATGAGCATCTCAAGGAAGGCCTCCACGCGAGTCTTGAATTGACCTACGGGAACTGTCACATCCAGCTCAAGCAAGAGTGTTTGAACGTCATTGCTTTCCAGTGCTCTCTTGATTGCGGGAGTGTCCAATTCGTGAGGGTCGCAGAACTTCTGCTGAACAAGAATGGCACCCGCCACGTTGTAGTCCTTCGCGAGTTCGAGAATATAAGGAATCCTCGTCCTCTCACCCCAGTCCTTACTCGGACATGGGGGTCTCAGGACGTACCGCCTAGCGATGTCCTCCAAAGGATTTCCGTCCAAATCCACATTGTTCCAAAAATATCGGCTTCCAGTGCAGTGATCATCGACGACGAATGTCGAACCGCAGGATTCGACCATGTTGATGAACTGCGTGTCATCATCCTCGCTCCCTATTATCATCAGCCTCTGCCCCACATCCCTGTCCTGATTCCGGTTCTCCAGCTCATTCATCGAGTCCTCGATTGTTCGGCTATGATCGTTCTTGTCTACCATCTGAGCGGAGACGACCATATACATCGCTTCCAGCCCTGTCAAAGGAGGCTTCTCTGCCTTTCTTAGCTCGTAGACCTTCTTCATGAGTTCTCTATTCTTGTTCATTGTCTCTATCCCGCGAACGAGGTCCTCGTCCGTGATCTCCTTGCCAGTCCATTCCTCGATCGATTTCTTGAACTTCTCAAGCTCGCCCACAAGATATGGAAGGGCCCGAGGACTTTGCACATGATTCGGCATGGGCAGGTAGTAACTGTATGGAGTGGGAATGTGCATCTGCCAGCTCGTGAATGCCTGTCTTATGTGGAGGCATGATTGTGCGATCATTATCCCATCGAGGTAGTCGTATCTTCCCTTGAGTCCCTGTGCCAGGCAGTCCCTGCAGAATGGGCAGAACATCCCGAAGATATAAGGCTCCGTCACATCCTGAGGCTCATGGCTTCCCAGGATTCGAACAGGAAGTATGTCCGCCGCGTACATTATCTCCTCGGGAGCGTATGTGCAGAAATAGCCCATCACCTTCCCGCCCGTCTTCTCCTTCCAGTGGTTTGCGTATTCGTGCCTGTTCTCAAACCATTCCTGAAACATCTCTATCATTCACAACCTCCTCTCCAAGTTGATGAACTCGCTTCTCTCGAAGCCAAGCGATTTGAAGAATGCGAGAAGATCGCTGGAATCCCACGGGACAGAGGTGAAGACCTGCTTTATTCTCTTCTTCTTGAAGTGATTGAGTAGACTTCGACCCAGCTTTTTTCCGATGCCCTGACCCATGAACTCTGGATCGACGCCGACCATCACAATCCAGCCACTTCTCTCCACTCCGTATTCCAGAGTCTTGACCTCGCCTATAATGAAGCCGACGACTCTGTCAGCGTAGACGGCTACGAGGCATTCCTTTGGATTCTCTTTCGAACGAGTTTCAATCTCTCTCTTCCAGCCCTCCTTCGCGCTTTTGCCCGTTATCTTTTGCTGTATCTTCATCGCGGATGGAATATCCTCGGATCTCAGTGGTCTGACTTTGACAACTTCCATGACCATCAGTCCAGTCTTATTATCTTGACCTTCTTGCCGATCCAGTCTGGCGGGAGGTATATTCTACCACTATTTCCCGCTCGCTTCACCTCCTTCTCGATCATTTCCTGCCCATAGACCTCGAATTTGGAGTCCTTC
>JBHIFI010000074.1:0-7338 GCA_046761005.1 Thermoplasmata archaeon | reverse complement strand
TCCTGAAAGTAGTAGTGTAGTGGATTCATATAAGGATTGCTGCACTTCTAGTATGTGACATAGGATTGAATATCTGAGAACCTGTTCCTGAAATACCTGGTCTTTGCTTCTGAAAGATGGCGATTCCCGACAGACAACCATGGACTCCACCAAAGATATCTTGTTAGACTAACGCTTTGTCGGAATGTTTTGGCGTATCATACTGTGCAATACTGTGTAGCAAATAGACCGGTCTAACCCTCTGACTGCATCCAAGGGTCAAAGACACATAGAAATCTATCGTACTCTCCTTACATCCACGCTAGCAAAGCCAATGGGAATCGGCCCGATTTCCCTAGGTTCCCTATGCCCAATACTAGCAGTTTGGCCAACCTGAGACTCCGACTTCGGTTCCCAATGGGGGCCTCAAGAATAAGAGAAGGACAGGGACACGACGAACGAGGCATCGGAGAGCTATTCCGGCCCCTCTGTTTCGAAAATGCGCTTGCACTCTTCGAGTTCTTTCCTTGCCTGAGGGTCTATTGCTGTTGTCTTGAACAGAATGTCGATGGCCCTAGCCATATGTCTCATAGCATCTCCGAAGTCCTCTGCACCCTTGGAAGATAATGAGACGGGCATAATGTCCTCAAGAGCTAACTCTTCGATTGGCCCAGGAGGTGGAAGCGGTTCGAATCCGAGTCTAGTGGCGACTTCTCGCATTTTCTCCACATCCTTCCTTGAAATGTATCGCATCGGCATGTCAGAATCTCTCACCCAGCCCATGTAGGCTCTGATTGCATCATCCGAGATTCCCTTTGATTTCAGAAATGTAGCCCTGGCATGTCTGAAGGCGTGAGGGTGGACCGGCTTTCGAATTCTTGCTTTGGATCCGATAGACCGCACGATAGTCCGAATACCACTCGTACCCAAAGGCTCCAATCTGACGCCCTTTCGTCGCGAGACGAATAAAGGAGCCTTGGGGTCCCCAGGATCAGGGTGGACTCTCAATGACCTGAATATGAAGGGAGAGCTTTCATAGAGAACGATTCTGCGTTCCTCCCCTGCTATCTTCTGCTCTCGGAACCAAACGGAATAGAGGGGCTTTCCGGTCTTTGGATCCTCTCGACTCTCAATCTTCAGATCGCCAATCTCGATGGCGGCAATCTCATGACAACGAGCCCCCGTATCCCAGAGGACTGCCACGATTGCTCTGTCTCTCGGGTCCGTTGTCGCGTCAAGCATCTTTTGAATATCATGCCGTCCAAGGACCTTGGCTGGATCTTGCCATTCTCGCTTCTTCTTTCTACGATTAAGCGAGATGCGTGAAATGACATCTTCCTGCCCGAATATGCGGAAAAAATCTCTGAGGACGTGCTTGTACAATGTGGGACTCTCGAACCGTTCCTGAACCTCTACGAGGACTTCTAGAGTATCTTCCCTATTGCATTCCAGCAGAGGCTTTGATGAGAGCTCAGACAGAATGTTCAGTATCGTGCAGTACGTACGAAGGGAGTTGTAGGCTAGGCCTGCTGCTCTCTTCTCGAGAAACCACTTGAATGCGGCTTCTCGATCTTTCACCGGGAGACCGTCAAAGAACTTCTCCTGTAGCTTCCCGTAGTCAGCTTTCACGATTGGAACCTCAAGGTGGGATTATGGTGGGGGTATTTGTAGACCCGCTAAATCCGTACGCTATAAACTTTTTATCAACTGGATTCGGGACGATTGCTGAATGCCACTGTCATGGGCTGGCAATGCCAAAACCGTTCCATCAAAGGATTGCTATCCGGGATGGCCGCCGAGCCACTCGTGCTTGTGCAAACTGGGGTAGTTGTCTCGAATGCTAGGTCAACTTTGCTCTTGCTCTTTTCACCCGGGAAGGGCATCGACAGCTTCCCGAATCAAATTGGAGAAGTCACAGTTGACTGGGATTTCCGTCTCACTTAGTGCGATGAGTTCTGTCTTGGGTTCTCCAACAATGAATTCCCTGTTAGCGTAAAATGACAGGAGCTCCTTCCTTGCCTTGAAGTAATCATCATAGCTCTTGAACGGAGAGCATAGCACCGTTTCAGTGTTTCCAGAGAACATGAGAAACTGCGGAATCACTTCAGTAGCTTTCTGAATCCCCTCCGACCTCGCCTTGAGAGGTGTCTGCGGATTGAATTTGACATGAGCGAATGCATAGATTTCGTATCCTAGCTTTTGAAGGTCCACAATCCTGGTAGTTCTGATCAACCCAGTTTTTTCGAATTTCTTCTTCATGTTCGAGATGACCTGTCTTGAGGCGTTTATTGCTTCGGACAAGGCGACATCCGTGAACTCTGGGTTCTCAACTAGCCCCTTGAGGACCACTCTTTCTTTCTTGGTAAGCCTCCTAAAATCCACTTTTTGAAATGGCGCTTCTGAAACTACCTTTTCGCTGACATCGAAGAGCAAGCTCAGCGATCTCGAGTAGTCGAAGTGCCTCACCTGCTTCGTGATCTCGTATGGGAAGAATACTGATGTCCTGTGGGAATTGCCAAAGAGTTTGGTTCTAGCGAAATCGAACTCTAGCGCCTCCGCCCATCTCCTAAAGGATGTGTAATCTCTCGCCGCTGAAACGAAGAAGAAGAAATCAGGTGATGTCAAAAGGTAGTAGAGGCCTTTGTTCTCATTCCTTAACGCGTCCACGAAGCGATTTCTTAAGTCCTTGCCTGCCGAGGGATTGTATCTCCCATATCCCATCACTGTGAGTTCATATCCCAGTCTGTTTACGGCTGGAATCTTGACCGTCTTGAAGTATCCCGCTTGGTGCAGCCTTCTTCTGATAGCCGTGATCGTTGAGTGCTTAACCTTTGTTTTCTCGGATAGTTGGCGGTCGTTCAAAGTTGGATACTTTACCAGCCCATAGAGGACTTTTCTTTCGTTTCTTGTTAGCCCCTTCTTCATGAACGCTTCAACGGTTCTCTGGTATATTAGATTTATGAAATTGTTAAGGCTTCCTCCAATATTGCACTTAATATTCCGTATGGATTGTCCAATGCGTGTAGATGCTCAGAGACACGAAACACAGCTTCCGGCCCCAGAAAGGCGCCAATAGTGGGCAAGAAACCCGGTTCCGTGCAATCTATGCAGCCAAATCAACAAACCCGGCTGTCCTCATTATTGCTTCCCCCTCCACATCGCGAAGGAGATATGGCCAAGGAAGCATTATATAGACTATTTGATTTAATTCAAGCGAGATGTGGCCAATACGGGATGTAAGATATCAGGTGACCCGTGCCTGTGATCTTCACTGCCCCCACTGTTTTTCAGAGGCCGACAAGCCTCTTCCCAACGAGCTGAGCCTCGAGGAAGCGAAGGATATGGTTCTTGACCTGAAGAAGAATGGGATGAGGATGATAACACTCACGGGCGGTGAGCCTCTTTGCAGAAAGCGGTTTACTCTTGACCTCGCTTCATTCCTGGGTGAGCAGGGAATTCGCTACAGGGTTTTCACAAATGGACTTCAGATGACAAGAGAAGTTGCATCTCAACTCAGAAACAGCAATACGTATGAGGTTCAGGTTAGTTTTGATGGGTTGAGGGATACCCATGATGAGTTTCGTGGGACCAATGGCTCCTACGACAAAGCCATTCAGGCTCTTGAGACTGCAAGAGATGCCGGACTCAGGATAGCAGCGAGGGTCACAGTCACGAGAATGAATTCCGATGAAATCCTTGATCTTCTCGACATCCTCTATCCTCTTGGCATATCGTCCTTCAGGGTAAGGCCTCTCGTCCCAGTGGGCAGAGGAAAGGAGCATCAGGAGTTCGTTCCCAAAAGAGAGGACTTCGATAAATCCTTTGGTCATCTCTCAAGAGTGAAGGAGAACTATCCCATTCAGGTCATGTTCATAATTCCCCATTTTGCCTTCATATTCAACAGCAGCAGAAACTACAATTCGGACAGTGAGTTTCGAGGGATTCCTTGCGTTTGCGGGAAAACGCTCGCGGCAATAACGCCCGATGGATGGGTGAGACCTTGTGGATACTTCTCCGTCAACTTGGGTAACATAAGAGAGAAGAGATTCTCAGAGATTTGGGAGAAGAACCGTTTTCTCAAAGAGATGAGAGAAATCGAAAGATTAGAAGATAGATGCATGAAGTGCGAGTTCCTGAGCCTTTGCCGAGGCGGTTGCAGGGCCTCCGCATATGAGAACACAGGGAGGCTCGATGCCACCGATCCCCTCTGTCCCCTGGTGTCCTAGATGATAGTTCCTACTCATTGCAGAGAGGTTGGCCTCAAGGAGGTGAGCTTCCCTCTTACTCCAGATAATATTCGAGAGTCCTGGAAAGGAAGAAGAATCTATTTCAGAACCAAATTCCTCGTGCTTAGGAATGAGGATGATCGTTCCGTTTTGAGAATCCGATCGAAGTCGAATGGCGTTCTGAATGAGATCGAGAGCATCGAGATTCTCTCCCTCCCTGAGGAAACCGTATGGGTCGAGGACCCCAACGTTGATGTCCAGAATCCAAGCAGTCTCGTCAAGGCCGCTCTTCGTCACCCTGGGAAAACGGTTGTGGTGAAAGGAGCTTTCGATCACGTGAGCTTTGTGAAGGACCCTGAGGCGAGGAGAATCCGTGTCTTCGATGTGGTTCCGCCCCACCCGCCAAAGCTCCTCAGTCTAGTCAGAAAAGCGTTGGATTTCCAATCCCTCGATTTCCCCATTGAGATCCAAGAGGATAGCCTCAACCTGAGCGACTTGGCAAAAGAAGTGACGACGGAGGAGCTCCTTCTTCCATGCGAGGGAAGTATCGTTAGCGAGAAGAAGGTTCTGTATCTGTCAAGAAGTCCAGAAGTGAAGGACGCCACCCTCATCGGATGTGAGCTGTCCAAGCAAGTTGCCATGGAACTCTATGGCAGAGATCTCCCCTTCATTCAGATATGCCCGAAGAGGCTCGTGGGAGAACCTGATGTCCCAACGATAGTGAAGTGTTGCGAATTGCAGTCAGGCTTTGAGACTAGCGGGAAGTTAGCGGTTGTCCCGTGGGGAGCCGGAATGGCGGATGTTATTCAAGCACTGAGATATCTTTTGAAAGGGGAAGAAGAGTGATTGATAAGCGTGCTTTTTGTTTGCTGTCGGCACCAGGTGAGGTAGGGTGATAGTCATCTCTCATAACTATCAGGACGGACCTACACAGGAGGTCTCTGACTACGTTTTCGGTACCACAAGCATCGTGAGGAGAGCCTCAGAGTTCAGGGGAAAACGGGTTCTGTTCTGTGGGGTCATGTACATGGCTGAGGACATGTACAACATGGCCGATGGCCAGATAGAGATATTCCTTCCCGAAATTCAGGTCAAGAATGGGGAGGTCGACAAACCCAGATGCCCAATGATAAAGAGGCAGAGGGGGACGGATATCGTGACGAGAAAGCATCTTGAGGAGGCGAGAAAGCACAATCCAGACATGATTCTCTCTTACATCAACACGCCATCGAGCATAAAGGCTGAGACGAATGGAGTCTACAACGGGACAGTGGGCCTGAAGGTTGTTGGAGAGATCGCGGAGGAGAGCGAGGGAAGGGGAAGGGTAGCATTCATCGGTGACTATAACGTGAATGAGTGGATTGCTGACAAGGTGAAGCCGCAGTATCCTGAGTTTGAGGTGATTTCTGTGCCCGTGTCGGGCGTCCAATGTCCCAGTCACGTGAAGATAGATGAAAGACTCTTCATGGAGACATACCGCTCTTTGAAGTCCAAGTTCGGTGATGATTTGGGGTTGGAGATGCACGCAGAAGTGACGAAAACGCTACGAGAGTTCGGATTCGAGAACAACGCCTATTTCGGTGGGACAGACGGATTGGTTGACAAGCCAAAAGAATCCGATATCAATCACTGGCTTATCGGGACCGTTGAGGGCGTCATCGATAGGCTTCGACGTGAGACGACAAAGGATGTCTATTCGGTGGGGATAAGATGTCCTAATATGTCTTATACGACGCCGGAAAAGGTGATGAGAGCCAGGGATCTGCTGGAGGACAACGGTCCTGTTGCCGTCGCTAATTATTCCATGCGCGACCTGCCCTATTTCGATATCGAGGTTCTGCGGCCTGAGTTCGTGAGAGAAACAAAGGGAGGAGCCACAAGAATTCCTGCGGTAAGAATCACTCTAGAGAAAGAGATCAGTGTTATGGCAAAAGGAGCTCTGACATCCCTTCTCTAATCTCCTACTCTTCCAAGGGACACGGATTTCCGCATACCTCGCACTCGAGGCATTCTTTGGCTTGATTTCGGCGGGAGTTGTCGCCTTTAGGATTTGCGGAAGGGTCCGTCGGGAGATTCATTCGCGCCCATGAGCTAGGACGTTCTCCTTATGATAGTCCTTCCCTGCATTATCAACAAATCAACGCTTTACGTCTAAGGGGGGACGGAAAGCGCATATAGGATAACCCTTTTCGGTGCGACGCCTGCGCCAGCGGTTGTATTCGCAACGAGAGGCATATATATGATTTCGATTATAAGAAAGATTGCCCGTCTCGGAGAATTGACCGCGCAGTTCCCGATAGGCCTGAGGAAAGAAACCACATGAGTGTCGAATTGCTGGTGATAGGAGGAGGAATCTCGGGTATGCAATGTGCCCTCGACCTCGCGGAATCAAGCATCAATGCAAAGATTCTAGAAAAGTCCCCATTCATTGGCGGGAGGATGGCACAGCTTGACAAGACCTTCCCGACGAATGATTGCTCCATGTGCATTCTATCACCGAAGCTCGTTGAGGCGGGAAGGCATCCAAACATAGAGCTTCTGACCAATTCTGAGATAATAGGACTGGAAGGCGAGGAGGGAAACTTCACAGCCATAATAAGAAGAAATCCAAGATATGTGGATGCTGAGAAGTGCGTTTCATGCGGCACATGCTCGGAGAAGTGTCCCGTTGAGCTTCCAAATGAATTCGATGCTAACACATCAATTAGAAAGGCGATATATCGAGCCTATCCTCAATCCGTTCCCGCAACATATGTGATAGACAAGGACAACTGCATCTACTTCAAGACGGGAAAGTGCAAAGCATGCGAGAAGTTCTGCGAAGCTGGAGCGATAGACTTCGATGAAGAAGTGGAAGAAATAAGAGTGAACTACCACACCCTAAAGGGTGTGGCATCTTGACAGGGTCAGCCGGTGAAGGCTTCTAGAGTGGACTGTGCATCCGCCATCGCAGAGATGCGGGGAGGCGTCCTTCGGATCGATGGTCTATGTCGCCTCTGCCCGCCACGAGACTCCAGGATGTAGTGTTCTATCACGTCCGCGGTCACCGAGCCCACCGAGCGGAAGAACTTGCCTCTAGACCAGAGATGGCCCCTCCAGAACATGGCCCTCAGCTCGGGGAAGACCCTGAACA
>JBHIFI010000073.1:0-7554 GCA_046761005.1 Thermoplasmata archaeon | reverse complement strand
CCTTCGCTCTCTCGTCATTCGTGACTATCAGGCACGCGGCACCGTCTGCATTGGCGCAACAGTCGTAGAGTGTCAAAGGAGAAGCGACCATCCGCGAGGCAAGGGCCTTCTCAGCGGTAATCTCCTTCTGAAACATAGCGCTCGGATTCCTCGCACCATAATGATGATTCTTCACCGCCACGGCAGCCATCTGCTCCCTCGTGGTCCCGTACTCGTGCATGTGCCTGTGCGCGAACATCGCATAGTATCCAGGGAAAGTCGTTCCGAAACCAGATTCCCATTGAACGTCTCCAACCCTTCCCATGAGCGCGAGGATCTCAGGCGTGGAAAGCTCCAGCATCTTCTGGACGCCGAGGACGGCGACGGTGTCATAGATTCCCGCTCGAATATACGCCTCCGCCGTTGCGAGAGCAGCGCTTCCCGATGCGCATGCAGCCTCCACCAGATAGGCGGGCTTGGGGTTCATTCCGAGATACTCCGCAACGACACCCGCCAAAGAGCGCTGCCTATGATACTCTGGTGACGACCCGACAATCAACGCATCCAAATCCTTCTGATGCAGACCGCAGTCCTCCAGCGCTTCCCTGAAGGGCTCGAACGCGAGCTCCTGCACAGTGATTTCCCTTCTGCCGAACTTACCATGACCGATTCCAACAACGCCCGCTCGCATATGACCACCTCATATGTACTGACCGCCATCCACCTTGATGACCTCTCCCGTTATGTGACTCGACTTCTCGCTGCACAGGAATGCGACGAGGTTCGCGACATCCTCGGGCTTGCCGATCCTTCCAAAGACAGTCTCATCTCTTGCCATCTGAAGGAACTTCTCCGGGATCTGTGCCATCATCTCCGTCTCTATCATCCCAGGCGCGACAGCGTTGACATTAACACTGGACCGCCCGAGTTCCTTCGCGAGGGCCTTCGTGAGTGCGATTATTCCTCCTTTCGAGGCGGAGTAGTTCGTCTGACCGAACTTCCCTCTCAGGCCGTTTATACTCGAGATGTTGACGATTTTGCCCGAGCCCTGCTCCTTGAATATTGGGGCGGCCGCCCGTATGTAGTTGAAGTAACCCTTGAGGTTGACCTCCAGCACGCGGTCCCACTGCTCCTCCGTCATCTTCCATATAACGCCGTCCCAGTTTATTCCGGCATTGCATACAAGTATGTCGAGACCGCCGAACTCCTTGACGACCCGCTGGACCATGTCCTGCGCATCCTGGAAGCTCGAAACGTCCGCCTTTACGACGAGGCCCTTCCTTCCCATCTTCTCTATCTGAGCGACAACCTGCTTCGCCTCATCATCGTGCTTCCTGTAGTTTATCGCCACATTCGCGCCTTCCTCGGCGAGCTTGAGCGCTATCGCCGTTCCGATACCCAAGCTCCCTCCAGTCACAATCGCATTCTTCCCTTCTAGATCCATCCAACCCCCTCAAAGAAAGTTTAATAGGCGGAACGCTTTAATGCGGCGAGCCTATTTAATCCTTGACTCGAAGAGGGGAGGTTCATGGCCAGGACCGAGAAGGTTTTCAGTGCGAAAGAGGCGGTAGAGCGCCTTGTGAAGAAGGGTTGCTTCCTCGCGATTGGCGGGATGCACATGCACAACAACCCGATGGCGCTCATAAGGGAGATCATACGTCAGGACATCGGAATAGGGAGGCTGATTACGAGTCCCTCGGGCTCCGTGAATACGGACATGCTCATCGGGGCTGATCTGGTTGAAGAGATTTACTGCTCGTATGTCGGCTTCGAACATCTTGGTCTCGCTCCCAACTTCAGGAAGTTCGCGGAGAGCGGGAAGCTGAAGGTTCGGGAATGCGATGAAGCCTTCGTCACCTATGCGCTTCGAGCGGGAGCGAGTTCCCTGCCGTTCATACCTCTCCCGCGAGGAGTGGAAGCTACAACCGTTCCTTCCATGAACGAAGAGGACTACAGATGGACCGAGGATCCGTTCAGGGGGGAGAAGGTCGCATGCCTTCCTGCCTTGCAGCCTGATGTTGCCCTCGTGCACTGTCAGAAGGCGGATGAATTCGGGAACGCAATATTCGAGGGAAGCAAGTTCACCGATTTCCTCATGGTCAAGGCGAGCGATAAGGTCGTCCTTCAGGTGGAGGAGGTCGTGCCCCATGAGTACATTCTCGAGAATGCCATGCGAGTTGATGTTCCTGCTTTCCTCGTCGATGCAGTCGTTAATGCTCCGTTCGGTTGCCATCCTACAGCGTCGCACAGGTATTATCGATATGATGAAGCCCATTTGAGGGAGTATCTGAGGGCATGCAAGGAGGATTTCGAGGCCTATCTGGAGAAATACGCACGCGGGCCAAAGGATAATGAGGAGTATCTGGAGGTGATAGGCGGCCGCGAGAAGGCTAGAGAGCTTATGGAGGGTGACGTGCCATGGTAGAGGTCAAGACCGCTGAGCTGATGGCTTCTGTCCTCTCGAAGCATCTCGAGGACGGAGAGGTGGCCATTATGGGCGCCTTCAGCGCCATACCAATGCTTGCTTCCCGCCTAGCTCAGATGACTCACGCGCCGAACCTCACATACATCGCTGGCGGAAGCGGTGCGGTCAATCCTCTCCTCGAGCCGCTTGTTGCGTCGTCTTGCGACGACAGGCTCCTGAGAGCGGAATGCATCCTTCCACTCTCGGATGTCATTGATTTTGAAGCGAGAACGGAGATCGACATCTTCTTCGCGGGCGGGTTGCAGATAGATGAGCGGGGGAACTGCAATCTCATTGGCGTGGGAAAGCCTGGTGAGATGAAGCTCCGTGGTCCTGGTTCTGTTGGGCTCCCATTCCTTTCGCGAGCGAGGAGATATGCGATATACGCGATGAATCACAGTCCCCGAACATTCGTCGAGAACGTGGATTTCATAAGCGGGCCTGGATTCGTTGAGGGGAAGAATTTTCCAGGCGGGGGTCCGTCCCTCGTTGTCACACCGATGTGCGTGATGGACTTTCATGAAAAGAGGATGCGTCTGATGTCCGTTCATCCAGGCGTATCTGTAGATGATGTCGTGGAAAATACGGGATTCAATTTGCAGATTCCTGAGAAAGTGTTTGATACAGAGCTTCCTACGGAAAAAGAGCTGGAACTCATGCGGGAAATCGATCCGCTTGGTGTCGCAAGAAACTCGCTGTAGCAAGTCTCTGGATTTGTGTGTGCTGGTGTCTCTTCACAGATTGGGAGGAAGACTCTACCATCTCCACAGCACTCTCCTTGCCAATCCGACCGCATAGCTATTGAATCCTAGACTTTTCCCCAGTACCCGCACACTCCAACCCGAGGGGAATTCACTACGGGCAAGAGCGCATCCTCACCGCACTTGTGCTTGCGAGCACACCCATCGCAAAGCCATCCCTCCTCGCCTGACCATCCGCATGCACCGCATACCGACACAGCTATTTTTCCGCAGATATCGCATCTTATCTGAGGCGGCTCGTTCCTTGCGAGAATTCGAATTGGCCTGTCCTCAGGAGCGCCTTCGTGCTCCGATACGACCTTCAAGGCGAGTTTCGTGGTAGTGCCAAAATCGTACTCGTGAAAGAACTTCATCTTCGGAGAGAGCACTTTCCCCAGAGCGATGCTCATTTCCTGTCCACCAGGAACGAAACCCATGGCCATCCACATCGAATCTATCCCGGCACCGGCTATGTACCTTGCGTCACGTATTGTGAATGCGCTCATATGTCCGCAGCATTCCAGCCATGTATCTCTCAAGAAATCATCCAGATCCTCGAGAGTCGCGTCGGCATCTGCGCTGATATGCAACCAGTACTCGGGAAGGTGGTGTCCTTCCACCATGATATGGAAGGTCCTCCTTTTCCCCGAGATGCCGCTTGCCGATGTTTCCTTGGGGAGAAGTTCTCTCTTCATGCAGGACCCCAAGTGCTTCGTCATTGCTGCCTTGCCGAATGTCCCCCCGCAAAGATCGCACTTCCCACTCTCTAGCTCTCCTTTCATCCTCTGCTTCTTCACCTCAGGACCTCCTCGGTTGAATATGCGCACTGCTTATATTCATTCTGATGCGCTTTCCGCCTCGGTCGATGTCTTTTTGTGTGTTGCACGCATCATTGTCGATCCTCTCGCAATCCTTTCGACCTTGAATGCGTAGTTCCTAAGGTCAGCCTGCTCCTTCTGCTAGTTCCGGGTGTGCCTCTAGCCAAGACAAGAACTCCTCTCTTGCGAGCAATCCTAGGTCCTCATACGTCCTGCTTTTCTTCCTCCTCTTTATTGCGGCCATTAGCTCCCTTATGAAGTGAAGATCTCTTAGCATGGCATCGGATGGAAACTCCTCTGAGACCTTCTTCCACATCTTCTCCTTCTCCTCAAGTGTGATCATTTCTTCCTCTCCCTAATCAAAGAAGTCCTTCGGAACCACGATATACAGCCTGCGACGCTTGAGCAGGAAGTTCACGTTGTCTACGATTCGTCGGGTCGGCTCTCTAGCCAAATGCTCCATATTCCAAGTCACAAGGTAGTCCATCCCCTCCATACTGGCGATCGCGATATGCAAAGCATCCGCCTCAGGTATCTTCAGGTATCTCAGGTATTCCTTCGCCAATGACTCAGCCTCCTCGGTGGGGGGCAGTACGTGAAAGGACTCCACTGCTTTGAGCAGAAGATTTCCAAGACTCTCATCGGGTGTAGCTTTGATTTCCTCCACAACAATATTCGATATGAAGACATCATAGGAGGGCAGGATTTCTTGAAAGAACTGAGCAGTAGTCTCCTTTCTTTCCACGGGTTTCTGAAAGAGAGCGCTTGGAACCGATGTGTCCAGATAAAGGGAAGCTTTCCGTGGCATCTCCTTGAACTCCTTTCCTCACTCATATATGACCACGTATATCGTTGTTTTGCTCTGCATCTGGCACACGCGGGCATTTCTCTATGCCGCCTCACGGCATCACTCAGAAATAGGCGGGTTTCAGATATCAGAAGATGAGATTTCCATTCCCTACGAAAGTGGCACATTTCTCTTTGCCCCGGTGCATTCCGCGAAAGCAATCTATAAGTATCATGGAATCCATAAGAATCATGTTAATCATGGCCGACGCAACAACCATATCCATCAAGACCTCGACGAAGGAGATGCTCAAGCAGCTGGGGAGGAAGGGGCAAACCTACGACGAGATTATCAGAGGACTCGTTGAGAGGGCCTCCATCAAGGAACTGGACAGACGCTGGAACCGCATACTGGAGGAGGAAGAGTTCATACCTCTGGAAGAGCTATGACGTACGAGGTCCTCCTTTCGAGCACCGCCGCGAGGCAGCTGAGAAAACTCACCGAGCGCGAGCGGGACAGGATCGTCAAGGCGCTGAGAAATCTCGGGGAGGACCCGCTGACTGCGAGGCCAAGAGCTGACATACGAGTGCTGGAAGGGACCGCACCGAAGAAACACCGGCTGCGGGTTGGACCGTATCGGGTCATCTACGCTGTCACCGGCACGGATGTGAGGGTCATCGAGGTCTTCCGCCGCGGGAGAGGGTACAGGTAGCGTCCATTCTGGGCGTGCCTCTGGGACGCGGAAGCACTCCAAGCGGAATACGTGGTGCAGACACATCGCCCCCGCCAAACTCAGGTCCCTTGGAAAATGCGAGGTATCTTCCATACAAACTCCGCTAGACCTCCTCCACTCACTTTCTGCTACGATTTCCGTGTCCTGCTCTTCAATCCAGGGTTGACTACTCTGATACGATCGTACGCCTCGAACTTGCTCCCGTCCTCCCACCTCCCGCTCAAAGCAGCTCGCAGAACTCCTCGACTGACTTCAAACGATGAGTCCATAGATAAATCTATCCAACTGAATACAATCGATCTACCAAGCTGTCCTGGTGTGGATTCTCAGGACACTTCCATAAGAGAATGCTAATTTGAATCGCACTGATACAGCACCTTGAGTCATTATAAAATCCTCAGATAAAAATCCCCATGAATCCGCATCCGTGCGTAATCCATGTCAAAGACTGGCGATAAAAAGGTTTATCTAATCATCACCCATAAATCGGCGGAAGCTCCCGTAGTGTAGCCCGGCCAGTCATCTCGGCCTCTCGCGGTTTTCGCAGGCGGATGATGTAGCTGCTTCTATGCGATATTGTTCTTCGAAACGTCTCGTGCACCCGTATCGCGAGCTGAATGCGGTCCACGAGGAAGAGCGTTCTCTCGATTCCCGCTCCAGTGAGTTCGTCGATTAAGCGGGCGGCTATGAGCGTCTTACGCTTTCCCGCCAGAGAATGGCGATTTGCACATCACCGCGGAGTGATCACACCCCATCAAGGGCGCAATCGGGCTCCTCAAGAGGTATCGGGGCTTCAAGGCCTATTTGCTGCCGATGGAGTTCCTGTACACCTTGATACAGAGTCCTCGCTATCATGCGGATCGTGGAGTCGTGGGATTCATCGTGATCTTCGTCGTGCTCATGGTGATTGCAGTCGCGGTCTCGTGCGCGGGGAGTTTGAGGCGGCTGAGCGAAGGACCGCCTGAGATTCCGTCTCAACAGCAACTCAGTTTAATTCTGAGTCTCACGGAACAGGTGGGAAGCTCATCACATCCACCGAGCTGAGTTCTCTCACTCACTACCGGATCTGCTTTCGAATCACCTCAACAAAATCCGTCGCTACTCTAAGCATCTCCTCCGCTTCGTCCTTTGTCACGGCGAAGCCCGTCGCATAGTCACCCTTCTGCCGGAGGTCATAGGCTCTCCTCAGCCTCCTTCCCAGTTCCCGAGAGACGACGTTCTGCTTGATGAAGTGTTCTCCGAACAGGATGATGACGCCCTTGTGGCTCGAAGCCCTCAGGTCCTTCGTGAGCAAGAGAGCCTCAGTCACGAAGAACATCGCGTAGTAGCATCTGGACACGCAGGAGTCATGATCGCCGTCCTACAATGCTAGCTCGGCCGTTCTCAGAAACCTTCTCGCCTTGCTCAGGAGGTCCTCTATCTCTTTCATATGGGAACGCCATCCTCCCTCGTATTCAGTATGAACGGTGACCTGTAGTTCTCGAATATGTCCTCAGGTATCGCAATCACCGATACGAGCTCCTTTCTCTCCAGGAGAATGTCGAATAGAAGGTCGCTCAGACTCCTCTCGACCTCGATCGGGTCCAAGCTGTCGCTCACCACGACAAGAACGTCCAAATCGGAATCATCATTGGCCTCTCCCCTAGCAAACGAGCCGTACACGACGACCTGCCTTATGCCGTTTCCGTATCTATCGATAAGATAGTCTTTGATCTCCTTCGTGAGGTCCCTGATGTCCTCAACGCCTTTCATGCTAATCCGGTCTCGGACATTCCTTTCATCAATCATATTCTTTTCCTTCTAGGGAACGTCGTTTGGGACCGGGAAGGCCATCACCTCGACGGAGCTCAGCTCGCTCACGAGTTCGCGGACCTCCTCTCTCCCCGCCACGGTCGATTCCATCTCTTCGTACGTAGGATGAGCCTTGATGAGGCCAAGTCCGATCTTCTGGACCTCGGTCGCGTAGTCTCCCAGGTCTACCGCCTCCTCTCCCGGTCCGATTTCCACCCACTCCCGCCTGATCCATGAATCCA
>JBHIFI010000072.1:0-7704 GCA_046761005.1 Thermoplasmata archaeon | reverse complement strand
TCAAGCGGTTTCCTGATGGTGAGGCCTACGTCCGCATAGTGGACGATATCACCAACGAGGACATCATCCTCGTTCAAAGCGCATATCCGGACGAGAAGATCATAGAGCTATTCCTCTGGCAGGATGCCATCGCGGATTTCGGTGTGAGTAGCCTTCGGGTCGTTGTTCCCTATCTCGGCTATGCGAGACAGGATAGGGTATTCGAGAAGGGAGAGGCCGTAAGCATCCGGGCACTGGCGAACCTCATTCAGATGGGTGCTAGCGAGATATACACGATCGATGTGCACAGCAAGAGCGCCTCCAGATATTTCGATATAAGGTGGAACGAGCTATCCGCTGTGCCAGCTATCGCGGGTTATCTGGAGAATTTCAATATCGACACGGTTCTCGCGCCTGACAAAGGGGCCCTGGATCGTGCCAAGAGGGTCGCAGACCTCCTGAGCTGCCATGCAGATTATCTTGAGAAGAAGAGAATCGATTCTTACACCGTGGAGATCATTCCAAAGTCCCTCGATGCCGAGGGGAAGGTCCTCGCAATTGTGGATGACATAATCTCGACGGGTGGAACGATTGTAAAGGCGACGGAGCAGCTGAGAAAGGACAGGGCGAAGGAAGTGATAGCTGCCTGTACCCATGGTCTATTCGTTGGAGACGCCTTGGAGAAGCTGAAAGTCTGCGATGAAGTCTTCTGCACCGATACCATAATGAGTCCTGCTTCTAAAGTATCAGTGGCGGGTGTGATCGCCAGGGCGCTCAAAACGTAGAAGCGCTATTACAACGCAAATGGCAAAGCGATCAAAATCAGTGCCAGGAACATGAGCCCAGCGGCCGCGAGAAGTCCCGCCCTCTCGTATCCATCGAGGTTCGTTGAAGCGAGGCCTCCTACGAATGCAACCAGAGTCGCGATGGAGGCTCCCGAATAGGCCAGGAAATGAGCGAAGTCCGTCACTGATTCATCACCGTTGGCAAAGGTCAATATCACGAAGCTCAACCAAACCAGTATGACGCCGAGAAGAAAGCCCAATGCTATGAGAGGTTTTGTTATCATTTTTCCTATTTCGAGAGGCTGCTTTGGAGGGGGATACATCGGCCGCGGATAGGGCCGGTATGGCTGTTGTTCAGGCTCACCATAAGCAGGGGGTTGCGTTTCTCCAACTTCTTCTTCTTGTGTCACCAAAATCACCACCTGATTGCTATTTGAAACTCGCATAAAAATGCTTCTGTGGTGTCGCAGAAGATTGAAATCTCTGATTCATCATGTTTCCCGGAAGAGAAATGGTGCGACATTCTTTCATCTCAAAGCTACTCTACAGCAAAGTCGTATTCGCGATATTCATTCTTTCATTCGTCTGGACAATATCGATATTCCTTGCGCCCGCGACTCTTCCGCCTGGCGAGGTCTCCGATCTCTCAGGTTTCGCGAATCATATCGACTATGAAGACCTCTGGGGAGAACTTCCGCTTCTTCAGGGAATCATCTACTACATTGGTGACTTCATGTGCCACCAAATCTCGGAGAGAAGCTTTTACGTTGGCAGTAACCAGATGCCGGTTTGCGCACGCGATACCGCGATCTTTCTCTTCCTGACGGTGGGACTCTTCATGGCGATGCTTGTAAGGCCCTCCTCAAGTACCTCGAAAATGCTGGTCAATCTGCTTCCTGGGAAAGCCAGGGAATTCGTGAAAAGCAGAGTGGGTGAGTTGAAGTTTCTCGTGCTCGTTGTTTTTCTTTGCCTCATCCCGATTGCTCTGGACGGATTTCTTCAACTTTTGACAGATTATGAGAGCACGAATCCTGTGAGATTTCTTACCGGATCACTGGCGGGTTGGATTGGCGGTTTCCTGTTGGGAGCTATGATAATATCTACAAAGATAGTCACATCAAGTATCCGGAAGACCGCTGCTGCTAAGGGGTAGTTCTCTTTTCGGCCTCTCTTACCGCAGCTCGGATCGCCTCCTTCGCATCTCTGGCGGGAATGAAGTTCCCATGGTGCTCATCGATGATGTCAATTTTCCATGTCCCTAGGCCGACCACCTTCTTGCCCACATTCAGCCCGTGGGCTATCTCTGAGAGAGTTCCATATCTCCCGCCGATGGCTATGAGTGCATCAGCAGCTAGCGCAATGATGGCATTCCTCGCAGAGCCCATACCTGTTGGGATGCGTACATCCACATAGGGATTCGCATCATCTGGATTCATGGATGGAAGTACGCCCACGGTTAATCCATTTGCTTCTTTGGCACCTTTACAAGCCATCTCCATGACGCCACCGAGCCCTCCACAAATCAGAATGGCATCGTTTTCAGCGATTCCCTTGCCCACCTCTCTTGCCAACTCTCCTATCTCATCTGAAACATCCCCTCCGCCGATGACGCCAATGATCACCGGAAAACGCTCCAGATGTTCCACGGAAAGAGAAAGGCCAAAAGACCGATGAGGAAGAAAATGAGGCCCAGGAGAAACATGAAGATCGTGACTTCAGGCGACGCCCGGTCCTGAAGCTCCTCCTTCTGCCTCTTCCGGTACTGAGAAACCTCAACGAAGTCGGGTAAGGAAGAATACCCCATTCTCTTGTATGGGTTTCCCTCTACGTGGCCTCCTTGCGCTATCAAGAGGATGACCCAGATGCCTATGCCCACAAGGGCGATGGCGAACGATGGGACGCCCAATATGTAGAGAAGGACAGCAATGACGACGGCCGCCAGGATAATGAGAACAACTCTCTTTGGCAGTTCAAATTTCATCGATTGTTCTTCATTATTACGGGATATTTAATGGTTGGCTTCCCTCCTAATGAGCAAGAAAGAGTTATTAGGCAACTGCTTATTATGAGGCTAGAATGGCCAAGAAGAAGAGACACAAGAGGGAGGAGAAAGTCGTTTTCAAGCGGCCCGAGTTCGATGAGAGGGAATTCATGAGAAAGGAATTGGTGAATGCCAAGGTAGGGATTATCACTTTCTTCTACGCTCTTCCCTTTGCCATCGTGTCCTGGCAGCTTGCATTGATAGGCGTCTCTATATTTGGCCTTTTGGCGGCGATTATCGGTATCTTGAGCCTGAGGTACGTCTATCCACTTTTCAACATCGATGTGGAGGATTTCGAGAAGAAGGCCTGGCTTGGTAACGGTGCTGTCTTTGTATTCACATGGCTTTCCATATGGGTTCTTCTTCTAAATCCGCCTTTTAGCGACCTAGCGAAGCCTGTCATTTCGGATGTTCAGGTAAGTGGAGATGCATTGAATTGGACCAAAGTTTCGAGGGACTCTCAGGTTGACCTGACTCTTTTGGACAGTGGTTCAGATAATCTGGCTATAAAGGCGAAGATTACCGATAATGTAGGCATAAGTAGAGTAGAAATGGCAGTCGAAGGCGTTCCACAGGAGGTAGGTTTGTGGGGAGGCGTAGAACCCAACACTTACGGGGACACATTCGGGGTGACGTACCAGGATACAATCCCCGTAACAATCACTGCCTGGGATAAGGCTGGACACAAGACTACTTTCTCCTTCACCCTCAGATTGTCTTGACCTTAATCCATACTAATATTCCCAGGGAAACCTCTTGTCCAATAGTGCCGTCAATATGCCCAATCTGTCCTTAGTGAGGATTCTCTTGCCACCGATAATCTTGACCCCTCTTTTCGCCTCTTTGCGAATGTCCTTTCCCAGACTCAGTTCCATGATTCTGTTCTCGAGGAGGTCCTGAACATTCTCATTTGGTCTCTCTATGAAAACCACCCATCGACTCCCCTCTATGAACGGACGGGATAATGCTAGACGCGATTTGGACCATCTTGCGAGGAACCCTGATACATTCCTATTGGTCGTGGGCGGTCCGATGCGCTTCTTCGCTCTTGGAAGCCTCCAGATTTCGAATTCGAGAAGCAGTACTACCTTGCCATCCGTAACATCGAATCTCGAATCGACTACCGCGAATCCCTCCGATTCGCATAACTCGACAATAGCCCTTTTCATCTTTCTCAATTGGGGGTAGAGAATATCATCAGTTACGTCTGGCTTTCCTGTCTCTACGCAAACAAAGTGTGTTCCTCTGGTCTCCATCTCGGCAGCGAGTTCCTCTTTAGTTAGGATTCTCGGCTCAGTAGGGAAGAAGAACCTCTCTGAAGGATTTCTTAGGTACTCCTTGCAGGCGTGAATGAGCGTGGCAAGCTGATCCGCAGAGACTGCTGAGGCCACATTCCTTCCTGGATCGACAGGGTCGATGACATTTAGCGGGTCATCGAAATCCTTTCTTGCCTTCTTGTCCAGCTCTATAGAAATCCTATCTTCCCATTTCGATGCATTCTTCACTAGATTCGTGAAGGTTCCGTACTTCAGGATAAGTAGTTCGCAGAGATATCCTGAGAGCCCCTGGACCTTGGCCTCAGCACCATAGACCCCTATGCCTTTCGCAAACTGCTTGAAGAGACGGACCTCGTTCTCCTGTCCCTTCTTGAGGTTTCCAATCACGTACTTCGCATGAAAGGGTGTCCTGTCAACCGCCGTTACTTTGCCTTTTGCACTCTTCAAGCGGTAGCACGGGACTATGTCCACCTCGAATCCTCTATACGCACCATGTATGTAGGGATGCTCAGCGTACATCTTCCTTCCTTTCAGGACTTTTTCACCTATCTCTAGGCCATACCTCTCCAGATCCTTCCTGGTGGTCTTGTCTGAGAAGCCGATGAAGATGTCTATCTCCGGGTTCTTTAGGTGCGTGTTCTTGGCAACTGATCCAGTGAGAAATGCATTCGCATCCACGTTCAATCTATCGATTTCCTTTTGAGCGGAACCTATCAAATCTGAAACTACATCCCGCAACTGGGCCTCTTCCTCTTCCGTTGGAATGATACGGTCAAGTATATTCTTCACATTCAACGAAGGCAAAAAGAAGGGAGGATAGAAAAACCTTCTCTTAGTCAGGGGGAGAGCGAGGGCGCGGAAGGTGTTCATTTGATTCATTCGCAGTTGTTGCGAACAGGAAGACTAGGTTACGGGAACGGACTTGTGGTTTGATAGGAGGAGGGGGTAAAAAAGGACCACGTCCTTGCCGTTCCCGATATTTTCTAGCTCTCGCGATTGTCAAGAGGCGAGCCCTTCTATTTTAATCCTAGCTTGTCAACGACTGAAGTTACAACGTTGGGGAGTGTCCATCCCTCATTCCCAAAAGGTATGCATTCTGCGACCACTAAATTCAACTATCTGATTTTCATTAGTTGTCGGAGCAGCACATATGGTTATGTAACGGGGAGGAAGGTGCATGGCAAACAGAATCTCGAGTGTCGAGCGACCAAGGAACGAGCCAGTTCTCTCATACGCACCTGGAACGGAGGAAAGAGAGGCACTGAAGAGAAAGCTAGAGGAACTTCAGTCAAAGGAAATAGAAATCCCGATTTTCATCGCAGGTAGGCGGTACAGGACCGGTGATGTAGGGAAGTGCGTATGTGCGCACGACCATTCCCGTGTGCTCGGAAGATATCACAAGGTGACCGATGAGCTTGTGGAAAAGGCGATAGATGTTGCGCTGTCATCTAGGGAGGAGTGGGCGAACATGCCTTGGGTTGACAGAGCTGCCGTATTCTTGAGGGCGGCGGATCTCCTCTCCGGTCCCTATCGAATGACGCTGAATGCGGCAGCCATGCTCTGTCAAGATAAGAACGTCTTTCAGGCGGAGATCGATTCGGCTTGCGAACTCATCGATTTCCTCAGGTTCAATGTCCACTACATGTCGAAGATATACGAGATACAGCCTGAGAGCGGGGGGAACATGGTGAACAGCATGGAATACAGACCGCTCGAGGGATTCGTTTTCGCGGTCACCCCATTCAACTTCGCTTCCATAATGGGAAATCTTCCGTCGGCGCCCGCTATGATGGGAAATGTCGTTATATGGAAGCCTGCGACCTCTGCGGTCTACACATCCCACTTCATTCGGGAGCTTTTCCAGGAGGCGGGGGTCCCACCTGGTGTGATAACCATGCTTCCAGGACCTGGAGTGAAAATCTCCAAGCATGTCTTCAGAAATCCCCATTTCGCGGGACTTCATTTCACTGGTAGCACGGAGACTTTCGACTGGATGTGGAAGCAAATCGCGAATAACCTGGACACCTACAGGACCTATCCGAGGATTGTTGGCGAGACGGGCGGGAAGGATTTCATATTCGCCCACAAGACCGCTGATGTGGACGAGCTCGTTACAGCGATGATCCGTGGGGCCTTCGAGTATCAGGGCCAGAAGTGCTCCGCCGCTTCACGCGCCTACATACCGGCATCGATTTGGTCGAAGGTGAAGAGGAGGCTTCTCAAGGATTTGAAATCGATCAAGATGGGCCCGCCAACGGACTTCAGCAACTTCGTCAATGCGGTAATCGACCACGCATCCTTCGGCAAGATAAAGAACTATATCGACTACGCGAAAAGGGCGAAGGGGACAGAGATAATCTTCGGTGGGAGTTGCGATGATTCCAGAGGGTGGTTCGTAGAACCTACCGTGGTATTGGTCAAGAATCCGAAGTCCAAGTTGATGGAGGAAGAGATTTTTGGGCCTGTGCTCACTGTCTACCTATATCCAGACCTCCAGTATGAGGAGACACTGAGGCTATGCGACGAGACTTCTCCTTATGGTCTGACTGGCTCGATATTCGCGAAGGACAGGGAGGCAATTATTCTCGCAAACAGGGTATTGAGGAACGCGGCGGGGAATTTCTATATAAACGACAAGCCAACCGGAGCGGTTGTCGGCCAGCAACCCTTTGGCGGGGCGAGGAAGTCGGGGACGAACGACAAGGCGGGAAGCATGTACAATCTGCTCCGGTGGGTTTCCATAAGAACGATTAAGGAAAACCTCCTCCCGCCCAAAGACTACAGGTATCCATTCATGCAAGAGGAATGAACCCGCGAATTGTAGACCATAAGTGGGCGGGCTGTATTCACCTTCAAAACAGCGTTTGGAATCAATTAAATACCGATACCTTCATCAAGCCATTACGTGTGTCGGAGGAGGGACAGCGTTGAAGAAATGCGAACAGTGCGGTAGAGAGAGTCCAGATGATTTCATCTTTTGCCCGAGTTGTGGTTCATCCCTTTCCGTTTTTCTGGAACCCGTCCGCCCGCTGCCCTCTCGACACAAGCCAGTCAAGCTCGCTTTCCAGGGAGGGATCCTGGTTCTTGTTGGTGGTATTCTCGGTCTCGGATTCGGCGCATTCATGACTTATTTATTTCTTGGATACTATTTATTCGACCACTATCCGTACTACGGCTTTTTCTGGTTCTTTCCCTTTGCTCTACTGGGACCGATTGGAATCGTCACTTCAATTCTCGCGATAGTCGGAGGAGTTTTCGCAATCAAAAGGACCAATTTCGCATTGGCCTTGGTTGGGAGCGTCTTTTGTCTCATATCCATCGGCCCGCTTGGAGTCAGCTTCCTCCTTGGGCTCATAGGATTGATCTTCATTGCGACCTCCCGCGATGAGTTCATGTAAGACTGCTATCATTCGACCTCGAGTGGCAGTTCGAATTGAAATCAAACTCTCTCGCGAGTGGATGGGATGCTTCCATCGTTGACTCTGCAATAATACGGCTCTTAGAAGCGATGAGCAGTTGAAATGGGGGCACTGGGATTTGAACCCAGATCAGCGGGTTTCCACCATACGGGGAGCGACCCCGCACGTTCCATCACAGGTCATTGCTCCAGTTAGTCATCACC
>JBHIFI010000071.1:0-7765 GCA_046761005.1 Thermoplasmata archaeon | reverse complement strand
GCCATGGAAGCAGCGAGGGTTCTTTCTAATTACAAGTTCAACGCAACCATCATATTTGCGGGATGGACTGCGGAGGAGATCGGGCTCGTCGGTAGCGAATACTATGCCGAGGATGCACGAGAGAACGGTATGGATGTAGGGATGGTCCTCCAGTTCGATATGGTTGGCTACGATCCTATTGGCGCACTCGGTCTGAACATTCTGGCGAATTCCCCTTCCGCATGGATATTGAATGAATTCTTGACTGCAAATGTGGACTACTCAATAGGTCTCAATCTGACGGACTACATAACTTCCGGAGCTGGAGGGAGTGACCACTACTCCTTCTGGCAGCAGGGATATCAAGCAATGATGGGAATAGAGTCGATTTTCAACACGCCTAACTATCACAGAACGACTGATACCATCGACAAGCTGAATATGGATCTCGTCACGAAAACGACACAAGTCGCTGTCGCAGTTCTCGCAAAGATTGCGGGTCTCCATGTCCCTGGGGTCGGAGCGATTTATCTCAACAAGACTTCCTACATGCTAAGCGATGAGATTGGCATAAGTCTCTACGACACGGATTTGAATGCGAATCCCAGCATTCCTGAGGTCGTGGACGTCGTAGTCAACAGCACCTCCGAACCTGTTGGTGAGGTTGTTCAGTTGGTTGAAACTGGAAGTGATACCGATGTCTTTACAGGGACGATAGCCACGACGCCTCTTCCGGGAGTTCCGGGGTTTTTGACGGTTTCCCACGGGGATATGATAACTGCAACCTATGTTGAGGCGTCTCCTCCGGGATTGAGGCAGGCAAATGCGACCGCTGATGGTTTTCCTCCCGTCATTAGAAATGTGGCAGCTTTTCCTGATGTGACCTCTGCCATGATCACCTGGGACACGGACGAAATGGCGGAAAGTGAGGTGTCGTATGGTCTCACCCAGGCGTTGGGATATGCCGAGGCGGATGGTTCTTTTGTGAAGCAACACAGAATTGTTCTGAGTAGCCTATCCCCAGATACGAGATACTATTTTGAAGTGAGTTCCACCGATATTGCAGGGAATCACCTTGTGGATGATAATGGCGGAGAGAAGTACTCTTTCGTGACTTTGCCAGGATACACAAAGATACCTCGGTATGGTTATGTTGGGTGGGTCAGAGACGATGATGACCCGCCTAGGAATCATTTCACCGACCCTGAGATTCTTGTGGGACATAGCAACAGACGTCGTCCCACGATGAATGTTACGTATCTTGGAGCGGCACAGTTTCCAACAGATCCTATGCCTCCCAGTGCCTCCATAACTCACGCAAAAGTCGAATTCTATGGCAATAGGTGGATTTATGACGATTCAATCTCCGAGTGGAATCTCAAGCTCCTCGACTCCTCTATCGATGCTGGCTGGGTCAACCATGTGTTCTCAGATATCGACAATGCAGTCGTTGAGGCAACCATTCCTCCGACGTTTTCGAACTCTGATCTCGTTGCAAGGAAATGGAATACCTTCGAGTTTCTTCCAAGTCAGTTCGGACTTCTGGACACTCACCTTTCCTCAGGAAGGATATCTTTCAGACTAGACGGACCCAGACCTCCCGATACTATGGATGGCGTCATATTCTCCTGGAGGTCGGGCTATGAGGACGGCATAAGCTTCGCCACGCCATATGCACCTAAGCTGACGATAACGTATTCCATGACGGGTGACTTCTCTGGTCCGCTTGTCACTTCCATCGACGTGAACCCAAATCCGACGGAGGGAAATCCTCTCGCCAATCTCTCCGCAACGATCTCCGATGTCACCACAGGAGGGAGCGACATCTTGGCTGCTGAGTACTTCGTGGATGTTGATCCCGGAGTAGGTAAGGGCACTCCCATGAGAGCGATCGATGGCTCCCTTGATTCCGTGACTGAAGGCGTCGATTTTCTCATAGACGTTGAGAAAATTCCGGAGGGCCCATATTCTCTGTATGTGAGAGGTATGGACTCAGCAGGAAATTGGGGTCCAGCACAGAGCATTGTTCTCACTGTGACGAAAAGTGATACTACTCCGCCTCAGCCAGTCTCCAATGTAACTGCAAGCCTTGAAGGTCTTTCTCTCGAGAATCTGAACATCTCCTGGGCACTCTCACCGGATGATAGTTTCGACGTTGCAAACTATGCCCTCTACAGAGGGTCAACCTATGACACGGATGGGCAAGGCTACGAGTTCATTGCAAATCTCACCGTTGGTTCGAGCTATTACCTAGATCCGAATGCTGGTCATGGTGACCTTAGCAACTACTTCTATTTCGTTTGCGCGAACGACAGCGTGGGCAATTGCGGGATGAGTGAGAGCCAGGCGGGGAAGATCATTCTGAACTTAACCAAGGGAGAGCAGCTCATCTCCGTTCCCTTCTACCAGACGGACGAAGAATTCTGGAAGGATATGTCGACGGGTTCCTACAGCGCAATCAGAGCGTACGATCCATCCTTTTCAGGATCTCGCTGGAGATCGTTCGCACCGTATAGGAATGCGAGGACACTGTCAACCGTCGATTACTCTGTGGGGATGTGGGTCAATATCACTTCAGATTCCATATTTACTCTCGCTGGGTCAGTCAGACCACAATTTACTATTCAGCTGAAAAAGGGATGGAATCTAGTGGGCTTTCCGTCTCCTTCGCCGAGACTCGTAAGCGATGCATTGGCTGGAGTTTCCTATTTCTCCATCGAGGGCTATGATTCCAGTGCTCCGCCATTCTATTTGAGGAAGTACGCATCGAATGAGTTCCTTTATCCTGGCAGAGGATACTGGATAGAGGCTTCCTCCGACTCGATATGGACAATCGAAAACTAGGCAATAGCTTCGGCGGCTTCCGGGGTAAACCTCTCCCTAGCCTCTGTTGCCACCCTACTCAATTCAGGCGAAAGTTCCCTGAGGTAGAGGTCGATAAAAGAATCCTGCTTTCCGATCCAGTCAGCCATCATCACGATGGGCATCATTACTGTTATGAACGGGTAGTAGAGAGTTTCATCCGCATAGTCGTTCGTAAGTATTTTCAGAGCTCTCGATGCGAGCCTCGCAAGTTTGCACAGATGGTTGGTATAATCGTTGATCGTCAGCCGTGGATTGTACCCCTTTAGGGTGCTCAGGCTGGATATGTCCTTCTCTCTAATGGATGTCAAGGAGAGATTGGCGATTCCCCCCCTCAGGTCCTGATAGATATGAACTATGTTGTTTAGATACACGATGACTACATCGTAATAGTACCACCCTTCAAGAAAAGTGTCGGTGGGGCCAAAATCGAGAGACTTGTCGCAGAATGACATATCTATCAAGTTGTACCTGGTTCCCCCGCTCACATAGTTTGCCATACGATCGTACCATTTCAGGTCCTGTGATGGTGCATAGAATCTGGATGCAATCTTCTTTATCTTGTTGATGTCAAATGAGGGTTCCTTCTGGAACATTGTAAGTGCTTGACCCAATATTACCCTCTCATCAAGGACTTCCATCTGGTAGAAGAACTCATGGCCGTGTGGGGACTCCATGAAGATTTTGTTGAAGCTGGCGGTTATCTCAGTCATTATATCAAAAAGGCTCAATTGCTCCTGCTTCATCATCGTTATTAGCTTTTTCTTGAACGCATTTAATTCAAAATCTGGACTCGTCATAGAAGAGAGGACATGGTGGTAGAGGTCTTTTGCCTCTATGTAGGAGTATCGACCAATATCTATGAGGTCGTCCATGATTCCGGTTTGGCATTTGTAGAGGATTTTGGCGATCATGGACTTTCTCAGGTTCTCTTTGGACATGCACTTGAGGTATTTCTGAGTGATCATAGTCGCTCCCGCTGCGAATCTCAGCGTCTGGATATAGTTCCACGTATCACCTAGGTTGTCCAAGAGCGGACTGTTATCGATACCGGGTGGTCTGAGGGCTAGCCTCTTTCCTCCATCTACCTCTTTCAGTCTTGAAAGATTGCTCAGTACTTCATTGACGTGAGACATGAATCCTGATCTGGTAATTCCCAGGTCAAGATTGTCAAAGAGCGTTTCTCCATAGCTTCCAAGCCTCGTCACCATATTCGATAGTATATCCACGTCTTCGGAGCTGAGTTCGACACTCCTTTCTTCCATAAAGTGAAACTCTCCCAGGACAGTAGCGATGTGGAAAATACGGTTCAGAACTGATTAATATTCTTTCGAGAAAATCAAAATTGATTATCATTATTGAAATCGCAACTACCTTACTGTTTCCATCGTAGGCCAGAATTATCATTACAGATAACGAGAACGACACTATTTTTAAGCGCAAAATGGCTGAAGAACCGACCAATAAGGGGGTAGTTGAATAATCCAGTACGTATGGGCGTTCGCTGCCCTGACGATGTCGGCGATCATAGTTATCGCACTACTCAGACAAAGGACAATGAAGGCATTTCATAAGTCTATTCTCATTGTTTCAATTCTTTTTCTTGTATGTGCCATATCCGCCAACCTTTTCATTTACACTGCCGTCGATCAACCGAACTTCAGTGGTTTAGTCGTAATAAGTAAGAAGATCCAGGCGACATTTGACTTGCTAATGGGAATAATGGCGGGCGCCTTTGTGGTAGTTATTGCCAATCCGGATATGAAGGGAGCAAGGGACTTCACCAACTATCTCCGTAAAGAATTCCCGAGTTCTTACATCTTCTATCTGGTAGTTATGATTGCGGCGATGATTTCGACAGCAATAGCGCCAGTTGAGGTTGTCTACGAGGGGGGAAGCACATTCACTTTCGTATTTCCTCTCTGGTTCATTGCAATCATGTTCCTTGCTTGCATTGCCCTCCTTCTTTTCATTCCGTATAAGCTTGTGAGCTATCTAAGGAAGGCCAGGCTAGCAAAGACGGTAACCCATAATGCACACCTTATGGCAATTGGTCTTGTTTCCTATACGCTCTCTGAATTCTTTTTCGAAATATTGCTTCCGAGTCAGTCGATCGACCTGAGGGGAATAGGATTCGTTTTCGAGATTCTCATGGTGGGCCTGGTAGCCTATGCGGTGAGAGGACCAAGCTATCTCCAGGAGCTTCTTGTGCCCGTTACCGAAGCCGATCTTGGCACAGAGCTGAAATTTGAACTCCAGGACGGATTGACCTATCTTGTTGTTGAATCTGATTCAACACTTAGCTTTGAGATCTTTCGCGATCTCGTTACCCATGGATATCAGGGTATTTGCATTACAAGAATGCCTCCAAAGAGAGTAAGGGATCAGTTGGGATTGGAGAAAACACCCGTTCTCTGGCTGAGCAGGGTTGCAAGCGCAAGAGATACCATAAGGCCTTGGCCCTTGGAGGGCATATCTATAGCAATCGAGCACTTCATATCGAGTGGTGAAAAAACGGTTGTTCTTCTTGACGGTCTCGAGTACATCATATCTCATAACGACTTCCAGTCCTCGCTGACCCTTCTTCATGACCTCAATGAAAGGATGGCGATGAAGGATTCTATCCTCATACTGCCAGTGGACCCAGATGCACTTGAAGACAAGGAGTTTGCTCTAGTTAGGAGGGATCTCATTCAGTTGCATCCCTCAGCTGAACAGATTACTCATACAAGGGAGGGTGCAGTGGAAGAGAGTGGCATGGCTGTAAGTGTGGGTAGGAAGAAAGTCGAGGCTTACGGTGAAACCGATTAGGAGCGTGTGATTGTGAAAATAGGGTGTGCAATCTCTGTATTTCTGCTTGCGATTGGAGCAATAGCTATTGTGGGTGAATGCTCAATAGGACAGGTGGCCTTGCCCGATTATGAGCAAGGAAACCGATGGACCTATCGGATGAACATGACGTGTTCTCAAGGATTTGTCTTGTTAGGAACACTGGAAATGGAGATCGGAGAGACAGAAACAATACTCATCGAATCCGTGTCCTATACTACTATCAGAAACGATATCTTAGGCTACGGCACATTCGTAGGTGTGTACGAAGGTTTCAATGTCTCCGGAAACTGGACTATGGTGGGACTGGAGAACTGGGACATTGCTAGTCTTGAGATTGCGAGATCCCAGATCACAGTAGTCCTCCATGGTGTCCTGCAGATGGGAGCTGCACTGAACTTTTCCCTCACGATGCAGAACACGACTTTCAATGAAATCATTCAAGATTCCTGGAGTCATCCCTATGATGTCGGTGATTCCGGGAACGTGACATTGGCGAGGACATCGAATGAGAGTTTGGCAGTGGAGATTGAGGGGACAGCACCAATTCACAATTCGACAGACTGGAGCGGGTATGTAGACGTAACGTATTCCTGTTCGGAACATTCGCAGGTGACGGTGCCTGCAGGGACATTCCAAACCTGCCATGTCGTTAGAGCTGAATCGAACGGTTTTGTGGAAGACAACTTCTACTCACAAGAAGTAGGCGCTGGTGTGCTTATCAAGAGGAGCATTGGAGGTGTCCTTACTATCGGCGAATGGGAGTTGCTATCCTACAGCTATGCCGAATCCCCCTCTTCTACCGATGAGGGATTGCCCCTCCTCTATTGGCTCATTCCAGTCGCAGTAGTCATCTTTGTGATTGTCATCGCTCTTTATCTTGAGAGACGGGCTCACAAATAGTTAGTGTAGGGGACTGAGATCGCTTTCCAAGAAGGTGAGATAGGCCCTATAGGTGTGATAGAGGTCAGCCTTGCTGGAAACTTCCATAGGAGAGTGCATCCCCAAGAGAGGAGGACCGCAGTCTAGCACATCCAGATTGTGCCTCGCTAGAAACAATGCAACCGTTCCCCCACCGCCCTCATCGACTTTTCCGAGTTCGGCTGCCTGCCAAGGCATCTTGTTAGCATTGAACAGATTCCTTATTCGCCCCACATACTCGGCGTTTGCGTCGCTCGCACGAGTCTTTCCGAGTACGCCAGTGTACTTCATTATCGCAATCCCTCTTCCCAGCCTTGCGACATTTCGTGCCTCGTGGAAGTCTTTGAATGTCGGATCGAGACCGACCTCAACATCACCCGAGAGCGATTTCGACCTGGAAAGCATCTTCGAGATGTCCGTTCCTCTGTAGCCAGGTTCCATCTTCTCCATAAGCTCCGAGATGACAAGCTCGAAGAATCTCGATTGTACACCAGTGGACCCTTCGCTTCCTATCTCCTCCTTGTCGCAGAAGAAAGCCAGGCAGGTCCTATTCGGCGTTTTCAGGTCCAAAATGGCAGCCAAAGAAGCAAAGGAACAAGCACGGTCATCCTGTCCATATGCAGCTATCATGTCTCTGTCAAAACCCACATCTCTTGGTGCACTTGCAGGAACAGCCTCAAGCTCTGCACTCACGAAGTCCTCCTCCTTCATTCCATATTCCCTGTTCAGATGGTCGAGGACTTCTAGTTTCACCTTCTCCTTGACATCCTTCTCTTCTATCGGGGTATGTCCAACCAAGATGTTCAGTTCTTCGCCCTTGATACCCTCGGGAAGCTTCCTCTTGTTCTGTACTTTCTTGGACAGATGTGGGAGAGGTCGGGAATTATGAGAATTGGATCCTTATCGTCCTCACCGATGGATACATCGACGCTCTTCCCATCGTCAAGACCTACTCTTCCGTGTAGCGCCAGTGGCCAGTTGACCCATTGATATTTCTTAATGCAACCGTAGTAGTGTGTCTTGAAGAGAGCGACTTGGAATCCGAAGCCTCGTACAATGGATTCTGGTTAAGGTCAAGTCTAGGAGCATCGATGTGCGATGCTATTATGTTCATTCCCTCCATGATGGGCTTCTTTCCGACAACGAAAAGATCAACATTCTTGTTTTTGTTTAC
>JBHIFI010000070.1:0-8085 GCA_046761005.1 Thermoplasmata archaeon | reverse complement strand
CTGGTAAAGAATCATATAGAGAGGGAGGAATCAAAGGGATAGGATGCATCCCTTTCGAAAACAGCCGAACAATAGATATTCCTCTCCCATTCGAAGGAGTAAACGCGACCCACTCATCCTGAGGATTTCCTATTCCATATCATTTCAATATCCATTCCATCCTCGAATACCACGCTTCCCGCCGAGGAGAAATTCCTTATGCGTTCCCCTCAACGCGGGATTCGAAGGCAATGTGACTGCGCCAATCGTTGATGATTCCTCTGGTGTTTGCCGCGGGACTGACACGTCCGCCGAGCCCACTCATTACTCCAAGACAGTCAAGAACTTCACTGGCGCCCCCGAGAACGAGACGAACCCCCTAGATGTCGACATGGACGACGATGGACTTTCCGACTGTTGGATAGACGGCTGGATGTGGGACTGGTACCTGAAATCATGGCTTCAGGACATATCGAAGGAGGATTAAGCGGTTCAGATATGGGAGGGAGAGGATCTCGACCCTAATAGTGAGCCACAGTAGCAATACCGAGGAAGCGCAAGTGAATGAAGAGCAGTGAAATCCTTGGTGACGCGGGATACGGCTCTAGGAAAAGCTTCAATGAGACGGAGGGATTCGGTGTGGTTTCGTGAATCGAGGTGAGCAAGGAAGCCGTATCCAGAGCGAAGTACAGAATCGCTCGTAAGAAGGCGGCTCCTTAACAGAAGAAGGACAGTGATAGATGGAAGAAGAGGATGGTGCATATCGTGAGATATGTGGCCGAATCGGTAATCTCCACAACAGAGAGAAGGTTTGGCGATCTCTTCAGGGTCAAGGAATACGTCAAGAAAATGGAGATATGGCCGAGAACCATACTGTGGAATCTCCCAAGCTATCCGAGGCGATAATCACATAGAGCAGGTCTAAACTTGAATGCAATCCAAGTCGATCCCGCACAACCTGGTTAGTTCATTGTGCAGGTGTCTCATTCTCTTCGCCGCTGAGGGCAGACCTCGCTCCTCCATGTGGTTGATGAGCACACCTATCTTGCCCTCTTCCGCAAGGTTATCAGCATGTGCGACGACTTTCTGCTCCAGCGTTCTTGGGATGTAACTCCTTGCAGGAAGTCCCGCATCCTTGGCCTCATCACTTGTAATGCCTGCACCGACATGTCTCTCTATCATCTTTACCAGAACCTCAGGAAAACCCATCTCTCGAAGAATCTCAGCGCCCACAACACCATGGTCTACGCCATGAGTTCTTCCTCGACCAATGTCGTGAAGCAGACCGCCCAACTCGCAGAGCTTCTCGTCTGCACCGCAGAGCCCAGCGATTCTCTTGGCTAGGCTGGATACAGTCTTGCAATGCTCCACCACGTCGGCGTCACATCCCGCTTCCAAGAGTGCTTCCAGGCAATCCTCTCTGGACGGAAGTTCCATGGGATGTTCGATGACCCTCTTTCCTTCACCGGATGGGACTATTCTCATGTTGCCCTCGAAATCCCTCTCGAGCGGTTTCCCCTCAAGAAGTCTATCGAGAAAGACTGCCAATGCAGCAACCTCAGAATGTGGTTGGTTTCCGACAGAGATGTTGAAATCCGCAAGGTCGTAAACCTCGGAAGGAACCTTCTCTCCTCCTATCACTATCAGCAGGTCGTCTTTGCCCATCTTGGGAATTGCATCCTTCAACTTTTGACCATACATTGTGAGGTGGACGATGATACCCTTCCATTCCTTCAGCATCTTTCTCCAGTTGACGCCTGTGGAGATGTGGAACTCCCCACCAAACTTCTCCACAACCTTTGTGACGCTTCTCTCCAGGGCAGAGTCCTTGGTCGAAACGAGGATGCAATCCGCACCAAACGCCCTTGCCACCAGTGCCACGTGAGTTGTGATTCTACGGTCTCTTGGGATTCTATGACCAAGCCTCAAGACCGATATCATTCTTCCCACGTAGAAAGGGGATAGTCAGCGATTCTTATGAATGTTTCAGTCTTTTTGAACATGGTGTGGTGCTCAAATTCTCTCCGAAACCCGTCCCGTGAAACAATCTATTCCTAAAAGCAGCTAGAGGGCAACTCAAATAAGTTCGGTCCTTTTCTCTGCTATGGCTTCATCGGTTTCTGAGCGTTCAAAATCAATCTCGGTCGGGAATTCCCTAAGGATTGTTCATTGGACGCTTTGGTTGTCAGAGTCTTTTTGACATGTATCAGAAACATATCTTTTTTGAACAGTGTTTTTGGCAAATCTGTGGCTTTGTTTCACTGTATTCCTCTAGAACGCATTCGCAAGCCTTATGGCGGTGCTTCTTTGCTATCTTCGTATTCTTCGAAATGACTGTGTATGTCCCCCGTGGCCAACTCCTCTCATAGATGCAAGATGGTGATATGGCGAGACGGAAGATTCCTCCCTTGAGCTAAGAGAATAGCTTCTGAGGGTTGTGACAACAGATGAGGCATAGATTCGACCAGATTGTCCATACTGTCAGGCGGCAGAAACTCCCAATCTCGACACTATACATGCCTACGGTGTTGTCTGGTACTGTGAAATTCTGATATTGCATATGATAACAACATATTTATACTACATACGTACATGACATATTAAGCGATTTGATGGTCTATCCGCTCTTCCAAGGCTTACCTCTGGTTCCCACCCGGTCTGCAATGGCTGAATTGTACAACAAAAACCTAGACCTCTACGTAGTACTCGATGTGTTGGAACGCGGATACGATTGTTCAAAAGGCAAAAGATCAAAAGGAATCATTGAGAAATGTCTGGATAAGAGACGGAAAACAATTGGGGTTGTGGTTGCGAAATCATTCAACTACTCCCTAGATTCCGAAGTGTGGGTAATAACTCATGTGGGAATAACATCCAAACCTAGGGTGAGAAAATGAAGAAAGAAGGAATGGTATGTGTGACTTGCGGCAAGACAGCCAAAAAAGCCAAGCTTCGCTTTCAAGGAACTGAGATTGGGGGATGGAGATGTTCCTGTGGTGAAGAATACTTTGATCCAGAACAAGCACAGAGGATACTATTGTTGAACAAGTTACTGGCGAAAGAATACAAGATCAAACTAGGTCAAATTCGCAGTAATCTCATAATCCGTATCCCCACAGAACTAGCAGAAGCATTGGGTTTGCACAAGGGTGAGAAGGTTTTGCTTAGATTAGAAGGACTAAAGAAGTTGCACATCGAAGCTGCTTGATTCGTACAATGGCAACACCTTCCCTTGAAAATGGATGCCTAGTGCAAGCTGGACGGCTTGGGCGGGGATACAATCTGTATGAGGACCTGCTTTTTTCATTCTTCCCACATCATAGAATAGAGGAACAACGCGACGCTTGCGTTGGTGAGTATCATGATTACGAAGATGGGGAAAGCCTTGAAGATGTCCTCGCGGAAGACCATTGCTGTGACGATTATGAGGAGCACGAGAATCCCGAGGAATATACCTGTGAGGAAATGTGCACCTCTCTCGGTCATGGACCTCGGTCTTATCATGAGATCGTCAAGCAGATAGAAGAGGGCCACGAGAGCTGAAACGATAAGGGCCCCTATGGAAAGGAAGAATTGGGCCAGGTCCCAGACGACTATGACAAAGAAATAAAAGAAAATCGCTAGGCCGACAAACCCAATCCCCGACAGAAGGGCGAGCTTGCTCTTATCGAACTCGTCCGTCAATAAGGGAAGCTCCTCCAGCTCCCCCTCCACTGCAGAGGGTATGTTCTCGAAAGGGCTCGTCTCAAATGAGGGCTCATCGTCAATAGGCCGATTCTCGAATGGATTCTCAGAATCACCTTCCATACCAGGCGCTCCTACCTCAGCTTCCTTATTTGGTGACCCTTATACTCCAACCTGGCAGACCTCTTTATCAGACCCTTGAGCATTGTCTGTGAAATCCCTAGGTCATCGGCGATGTCTCCAGAGAATTTTCCCTCCTTGTCGACTTCTTTCAGAATCTTCTCCTCGATCTTGCGATACTCATTCTCTGGCATCACCACGGCTGCCAGTATATCGCACATCTCATTCACTGGTGATGAAGCATTTATGTGAAAGGAGGTGTAAAAGGCATGGTAGGCTTTCTCAGGCTCGGACTCGCCTGTCTGCCACTTCGTCTCGACCAGATTCATTTTCTCGAAGAATTTCAGCGCCTCTAGACCTTCCTGTCCGAACTTCTCCTCGATTTCTCGTGCGGTCCGCCAATTCTCAGACACATCCTTTAGAACCTCTCTCTTAACCTCATTGTCCACGGCCATGAGGATAGGAACAAGCTCTGCTGGCTCGTTCACGAATTTGATACGGTTCATTATTTAACCGTAGGGTATATTAGTCTCAGGAAATAAAAACTTTTATATCATCTCTTATGAAAATGGCGAACACCAGTGTTGGATCATGGCCATCTGGGTTTATTGTTATCTTTGTGCGGCTCGCCCGTGCACAGCGTGATGTGGGCATGGATAGGATGAGTATGCCAAAGAAATCCCCAGACTTTCTAGGCGATGGTCTCGCAAAGAGTCTCCAGGATCTGATGCCTAAACAAGAAGTGTGAGGACTCAGAGCTTCTCCTCAACTCCTCCGATACCTTTCCTCGCAATCTCTTCATAGATGTCTCTGTGCTTTCTGAACTTCCAAATCTTAGAATCATCAAGCGCCATTATCCTGATGATATCCTCGAGTTCCTTGTCCCACTTCCCCTCCGTTTTCATGCGGTTCTCAAGGTCTCTCACACGACCAACCAAGAATGTGATAACCTCTGCTTGACGGTTGAGTATCTTCTTCACCTCTTCCATGTTGGAGTTCTCTGCCTCCTTTAGGTCTCGGAGTTCATGGTCTATGCTCTCGAAAATACGTTCAATCTCTCTCATGAGTGCACCAGGGGTAATAATGGAACGAGAATATAAAGAGTTAGTCCAAATGCTTTGATGCCATTTCTGCACGACCCGCCAACCAAAAAAGATAGGAAAATTCAAGTCTCCCCCTGCGATTCCCCTCTCGGTAGTTTCCATGTTTGCTAAGGATCTCAAGCCCAACTCGTCATTTGATACCATAGAGCTCTCTGTCGTCTCCCTTGGAGAAACCAGGGATTTCACGAGCAGGTACGGCACTAGCGGGAAGGTCTGTGACGTCAAGTGTGAGGATGGAATGGGAGCTGAGGTTTCCCTCACACTCTGGAACGAGGAAATCGGAAAAGTTGGTGTCGGCGACAAAATCAGAATATCAAATGGATGGGTGAAGGAGTGGCAAGGAAAAATCCAGGTCAGCACGGGAAGAAAAGGAAAAATCGAGATTCTAAACCGATAATACCGCTGTCATGAGAACTAAGGGAACAACAAGCATCAGGAAGTCATCGTCTACGAATCTGATTTTCACATGCTCCGCTGCGATTCCACTCGCTGCTCCTGTGATTGAAATGACCACGATTTCTTGCAGGGCGAGGCTCGAAAAATAGAGAAGGGAAAGAATCGCGATCATGAGATAGCAGACGAAGGGTACCCAGGGATACAATCCGCTATCGTTGTTTCTGAGAAAACCGTTCAGGGGATCGATCCAGGCCATTCCGATAACGGCAGGAACGACCAGGATGAAATCGAAAAACAGGAAGGCAATCGTGAGACCGGCTCCCGCCCAGAGATATGCTCCAATCCTGTCCATCTCGTAGTCTCTGAGTCCGAATACGCGAGTGCGGTATGACATTCTGACAAGCTCAAAAACGAGGAAGAAAGCCAGGACCAATGACAAGACGATTCTCTTGTCCATTCCCACCCACGTGTCCTCTGGCACGGCATAGTAGAGGAGAAACAGGGGGATGCAGATATGTACTAGCCTTCTTGCTATAGACTCCTCAGCCCTAATCTGCGAACTCGGCCCTTTTCCATCTCTCATCTATTCCCAAGTAGAGGATTAGGGTGGCTCCTATTAAAGCTGAGCAAACAAGGAGTATTGCGAGGGAGGCAAAGAAGAGGTTCTTGTCTATGGTGAAGGAAAGTATGACTAGGCCTACGTCCGGGAGCATGGACATTACGCTAAATCTTGCAAGGACATTGGCATCGAAGAGGAATGTGTTCGTGCGGAGACCAGTGAGGTAGGCGGTCATCACCACCATGTATATCGAGACTATGAACATAACGGGTATCGCCAACCATAGCAGGGAGAGATCATTGTTGAGATAGCTGATTGCTAACAAGAATATCGTGCTTATCCAGGATGTGAGGATCAAGAATGCAATGATTTTTGTCTTTATCACCTTCGTTGGCGAGACAGGGAGCGTTTCGAAATAATCCATGATGTCAACATTGTTGAGCCAGCTGTAAAGGATAACACCGAAGAAGCCAACCATCGCTCCATAGAAGACAGTATTGAATCCGACGGGAACAGCAAGACCGGTTTTGACAAACCATGCCGTGAAACTCAAGAAGAGGAGGGGGACGACAAAGCTGAAAAACATCTTCGTTACCGTTCCGCTCCTCCGTAGGTCAACAAGCTCCTTTGCCAGAAGGCCTGAGTATCGCTTCATGAAGGAGAGTCTCTCGTACGTGCGAGGAAGAACTCTCTCCTCCATCTTCGGTCTGAGGGGCTGAAATCTGAGAGGAATGAGAGAATAGGCGGTTGTGACGAAGATGATGACGAGAGCGATCCCTCCAAGCACTGAGAGTATCAGCTCATTAGTGAGATAATAGGAAAAAGGAGGAAGGGAGTACTGCACGGCCAGTCCCGGAAGAAGGAACCTCAATGGGAAGAGATGGAAGACCGCCTGCGCCACGAAAAGACCAACAATTAGTGAGACGGACGCAAGAAACGCTCCCACATTTCTGATATAGATTGTGGAGACGAGAAAGCTGAGAGAGATACCAATCAGAAATGACAAGAGCGCGGCGAGAAAGAGGAGAAGAACAGATGTCCATCTGAAATGAGTAAATGGAATGGAGAGGAAGATTCCAAGAGTTGCTGGTAGCAGAAGCAGGAAGAGGTAGAATATCACATCGCGAACATACATCCCAAGAAAGGTCTTCTTGAATGATATCGGGAGAGTCGATGGACTGGCAACGAGGTATTTCCTCCTTCCGTGCCGTCGCTCAACATATTCCCTTCCCATGAATCCAAAGGCTCCAACGCTCAGACCGTAAAGGAACACCGAGATATGGAGGAGGAGCACTATCTGCTCTATAGGCATATCTGCCAGTATCCTTTCGGAAGTCAACGATATTCCAAAGGAGAACAGGCCCACTATGACCGGAAATGAGAGGAACATGGCCCTGCTCGTGTAGTAAGTGTGCATTCTGAACTCTTCTTTCAAGAGGAGCCTAGTGAGTTCCCTCATCTGCTTCCTCTCTGTTGATGAACGAGGTCAATGAAGGCATTCTCTAGACTTCCGAATCTGCCCAGGAGTTTCTCTATACTCTCTCGGATGATTATCTTCCCTCCGTTTATTATCGCGACGGAACTGCAGAGTTTCTCGGCCATATCAAGAAGATGGGTGCACATGAAGATCGTTCCGCCTCGCCTGACGTAGTCTAACAGATAGACCTTCACCTTCCTCTGATACAGGGGATCGAGGTTTATCAGTGGCTCATCGAGGAAGAGAACTTTCGGGTCGTGTATGAATGCGCTCGCGAGCATGAGTTTCTGCCTATTACCCTTCGATAAATCCCGGCAGACGAAACCCTCGCTTTCATTCAAATCAAAGAAGTCCATCCATTTCTCTATCTTACTCTCACTTCTCTGAACATTGCGCACCTTGCATACGAAAAAGAGGAACTCGTAGGCGGTCAGATAGCTCGGGGGAGACTCGACCTCGGGGACGATTCCTATGAGCTGCTTCACTCCAAGCGGTTCTTTCGCTACATCCAGGCTGAGAACCTTTGCCTTCCCCTCAGTGGGTTCGATCTGGCCAGTCAGAATCCTCAAAAGAGTAGTCTTTCCCGCACCGTTTGGTCCGCAGAGGCTGAAGAACTCGCCTCCTTCAACCCTAATATTGACGTTTCTCAAGGCTTCGAGATCACCGAATTTCTTCCATATATTCTCGGTTTCTATGACTGACATAAGGGTATGAAATTGAATGCTGGGCGGTTATTTATCCTTTCTTATGCTACTATCTGATTCCGT
>JBHIFI010000069.1:0-8177 GCA_046761005.1 Thermoplasmata archaeon | reverse complement strand
GTCTTTGTTCCATGAAACCTTTAATAACTGTGATTGGATATGAATGTAATTGGAGGAGGATTTCCCGATGAGAATGGAACATCATGCATTAGCCAATTCTCGAGTCAAGAGGGGTTTATTCCCGATCTTATCACTATTCATAGCAATTCTTGTTATTACCTCACATTTCTTTCAAATCTCCTTCCCGTCGGAAGAGAACGAATTCTTCCCGATCCAGAAAGAATCAATCTATGAAGCCAATAATGTTCAATACGTTAACTTCACAAACCCTTCTTGGGATTGGAATACCACGTTCACAGATGTTCCCTTCCCTCAGGGTTCTTTTAGGAGGATCACTGTCACTCTCAAACTGATTAATCATGGCGATCCTTGGGATAGAGCAAATGTCGTTGCTGTAAATTCCATAGCAATCCTGGAGATAACGACAAAGGAAAACGCTTCGGTCCTGAGGAATCCTGTTCAAATATACACACGCAATGTCACCGAATATTCAAATCTATTTGACTCCTCGGCCCAAGTCTACTGGCAGGCGATGCCTGACTACAATGGAGGATGGTTTGCCGAGCTGAGTTTCGCCTTCTATCCGGGAACGCCTCCGATAGTACTACCTGAGGTTGTACCCGCAATTTTCATGAAAAGAATAGGTCTAAGCGGGGACAACTCGACGAGTGTCAATGTCACTTTTCCAGAGAATATAACATCAGCCAAAGCAGTACTCTATGAGGAGGGCTTCTCTGATGAGGAGTTTTGGTTTGCAGGAACATCTCCCTATGTACGGGACTTCACCCTCGATATCAACACTACCAGAGTTTTCGATATAACCGCCTATCCATTCCTGAACTCGGGTGCCTGCCTGAACTGGCCAGAGTGCTACACACTCTACGAATGGAACGGTACACCTCCTTTGGGAACAGGAATAAGGCCACCGCACGTAATCGATATCTCACCATTCGTATCACTACTCAACGGCACCCAAAAAGTCACGCTCAGCATCGACAACGGGAAGAGATACTGGACGGTCAACCTTGCATTCCTCGTGTGGAGAAATCCCCGCTTGAGTCCTTATATCCTGGACACCTATTTGTTCAACAGAACTGCCTCCAACACTCAGCAGCTTCTTGAATCAAGCGCAACAGCACACAGATTCGTACCGAATGGTATCGAGTCAATTCAAGTAAACCACACGTCCTGGCTCAATTCCACCTTCCCGACAGTTACCGCTCACACGACAAAAATTGTCTCCCGGACCATCGCCTCTCCATCCATATCGATTTTGATAGAGGAGAAGGAGGAGATATTTCACAACCTCACCAGAGACGGATCCGGAGCGGGCGATGTTCAATACATCATCAGCCAAACAAATACAAGCAAGTCTCTAGGCAACGGTCAAAACTACCTGAGAATAGACCGTAAATCCTTCATGAGCTTCATTGATGGCAGCCTTGGCGGACGCTCTTCAGTAGACACAAGACTATGGAATCGATACACCTACGGGAATTATTCAAACCTGGGGATAACATGGGAACGTGAGTCGCTCCTCTGGCAAAACCGAACATCCTCGATGGGTGTCGGCCAGGACGAGCCCCCCTATCTTTTCGAAAGTCTCAGTGGAATCGCACACCCTTTTCCAGCTATTTTCTTTGTCGCACCAGCCTACAATAGTAGGATAGACGATATTGAAACCATCTTCGACTTTCTATTTGCGGATAGCAACATCATTAACGCTACCTTGTCTCTCGACAGCAAGTCGTACGACATCACAAACAATCAGAGCTTCAGTTGGAATACTACCGAGGCTTATGGACCCTCCTTCGTCGTGAATGCAACCGCAGTTAACATCATCAACATCACTAGCTACAACGAGATCTTCTTGCTTGGAACGAAGTTATTCTTCTCCATCAATTTCACTTCGGAGAGAATTGGCTGGAACTTCATTTCCATTCCCCTTCCACTAGAGAACAAAACAATTGAGAGCGTTCTTTCGCCGATAGGGGGCAGGTACGATGCTGTCTATTACTACAATGCATTCGATGCCATTGACCCATGGAAGAGCTACCTTACCTTCAAACCCTATCGAGATCTGTCATTGATTGACTCAAAAATGGGATTCTGGATATATATCACAGCCCCAGCCAATCTCGAAATCGTAGGCCCTCTTCCGAATGTGACGTCTATAAAACTAAGAGAGGGATGGAACATGGTAGGTTTCCCCTCTCTGGCTGAAAACTATACCGTTTCTGACTTTATGGCGGATACAGGAGCAACGAGGGTTGAAGGGTATGCCGATCTACCGCCCTATTATTTGACAGAACTTCCGAGTGACTACATTCTCCGACAGGGTGAGGGATACTGGGTGTATGTGCCCCAAACCGTGGATTGGTTGTTGCCTTCGTGGTAATTGAAACGGTCAAGCGGAGCAAGCAGACATACTTCTTGTCCATATCCTAGTCATGGTGGACTTTCTTATAGCCGGTCGGTAATATTCCCCATACACTTCATCATCACTTCCCATAATGTTAGAGGTAATTAGTCCGTCTCAGGGAAACAAGTATCCGCTGTGAGTTCTTGTGAGCGAAGAAACGCAAAGGCGGTGGCAATCTCTGTGCAATTGTATGTCCCAGGAAATGTCGTAGAACAATGAGAACCAAGACATTTTCCGCCAGCTATGATCATTATTTGATAACACCCATACTCGTGATAGAACCTGCGAAGAGATAGTCCGTGAGCGTAGCCCGAAAAGAAAGAGGAGTAGGAACCACCCTCTGTTTGATCGCTAACTCCCTGAGGGGACGAACAAGAATCCTACGAGCTGACAAGGCGGGTGTTCGGAAGTGCCAGCACATAGGTGTCTAATGCTTCTGTACCTCTGTAGCCTTCAAAGCCTCGAGAGACTTCAATCTGGGAAAGCTAGACGGATCCGTTATCGGATTGAACACCTTTTCTTGTAGCAAGCGGACCTGTCACTTTATTCAGATGAGAAACCAGATAATTGAGGAGATAGCGATAATGAGAAGAATGACGATAAGCCTAATGAGTATACTCAGTTTGTTATTGATGACCTCAATTCCCTCCATTATTATCAAGTCCTTATCCAGCCTCCTCTCAGCCATCTGTCAATTCACCTTCCTGCAACAGAACTAATCCTCACTCCGTCAACTTCTCGTTGACCAGCTTTTTCAGTTCCTCGACACCTGTACCCTCAACATCTATCCCGAGGGCCTTGGCAACTCCAACCACACCTTTCTTGGTTGCCAAATCGACGGCATCAACTATCTCCTTTCTCAACTCCTCCTCATTTTTGTCCTTGAAACTGATGTTGAGTGCCGTTGCTGCTCTTCTAACCGGCGATTCCTCAGAAATGCCAATCTCGCTCTCATATGATCGCTTCAATTCTCTCTCTATTTCCATCCTTCCCCTTCGGAACTCTCCCATCGCCCTTCCAAGGGCTCTCGCAAGTTCCGGGATCTTCTTCGCTCCGAAAAGAAGAACAAGAATTATTATCAGAAGGATAATGACCTCTGGTCCTGGATCAAGAAGTCCCATCTTATGGCCTCCTTCTTATTGATGCGGGATTTATTCCCACCCACAAAGGCACACGATCGCCATTGATCCTACTCATTTTTCTCACCACTCCCATACATTCTCGCAGATAAAAAGTAACCTGCCGCATAGAGAGCAAGCATAGGCAAAGAAACAATCATCATAGTGATTCCACTTCCATCTGGCGTAATCACCGCACCAAAGATAAATATTGCTACTGTTGCGAATCTCCAGTTTCTCTTCCAGAAAAGCGCATCAACCACTCCCAGAGTCGTACTTCCGATCATTATGATTGGCAGTTCGAATGCGAGGCCAAAGCTGAACAAGAAGAGGAGGGTGAAATCCACGAACTCAGATGGATTCAGATAGGTGTGCTGGACCAGGCTGGAGGCGATCTCATAGAGAAAACTGAATACAAAGGGAAGAATGAAGACATATGCAAAGACAGCACCCGCAACGAAAAGCATAGCGGCAGGAATGGCAGATCGTATGAGCATTCTTCTCTCTTTAGGCTTAAGAGCCGGTGCCAGAAATCGCCCCAACTCATAAACGATCACGGGCATTCCGAATAGGACAGAAAGAAAGAGTGCAATCTTGAACTCCACAAAGATGGCATCAGTCGGACCCATAACAACAGTTTCAACGCCGGCCGGAAGGAGATCGGCCTCCATCCTGTTGAAGAACTGGATGGCAATCGGATGAAAGACGTTTACTGTTGGATAGAAAAGGGGCAGACCGAGCAAATCAGCGGGTTTGAGTTCAACAAGGATGAATATCATGAAAAGAGGCACGCAGACCGCCACTATCCTGATTATCCTCCTTCTCAGCTCATCGAGATGATCCAGAAAACCCATCCTCGTATCTTCGCTCATCCACCCATCCTTCCTTTCGCTTCCTGTTTCGTGGCAGGCAGCCCACAATTCAGTCCAGCGGGATGGACCTGAAGGGCCAAATGACGAAAAGCAAGAATCCTATAAAGATTGTCGCTTGCGTCGTTTTCTTGACCAGAACGAAAAAGGCGGTCAATCGGGAGAGAGACAGTAGAGGAACTTGCACAGTGGGAGGCCATTCTCTCATTTGGAAATGAAACAAACCTCTGAGCTTATCCTGGATTAGGGAGCACGAAAGCTTCCTAAAACTTCCTATTTCCATACTAACTACGCCATCTTGTCATGGATGTAGGATTTGGATATTCCCCACAGCAATTCTTATCTGAGATGACTCTTTCAAGTGCAAATGAAAATGGGAAAGAAGAGGGGACAATCTTTCAACCTCCTAGCTGCGACTTTCCTAGGAACAATGGACAGCAATGCTTTAGTTCCCGTGATAGCCTTCTATGCCGTTTTCTTGGGTTCGAGTATTGAGCTCACGGGTCTAATAGTCGCCATGTACTCCATAGTTCATGTCCCCGCCAACATAGTCCTAGGTCGTCTAGCAGACAAGATAGGCCGCAGGAATCCTCTGGTTTTCGGCCTCCTCTGGGACGCCTTCAGTGTCTTCTTGTATTCTCTGGCAAGGAATCCCATCCACCTGCTTCTAGTAAGGTTCTCTCACGGTCTAGGGGGAGGATTTGTGGGACCCTCATCAATGGCTATTGCTGCGAGTTTGGCTCCTGAGGGCAGAAAGGGAAGAATGATGGCACTCTATGGCATCGCTCTGGCATTCTCAGTAATAGTCGGCTTTATGCTCAGCGGGATAATTGTGAGCAGATTGGGCTATGAGATGTTGTTCTATGTGCTGTCCGCCAGCCTGATTGTTGCGGTAGCCTTCGCCCTTTCCATCAAAGAACCTGAAGATTCTGAGCGGGTGAAGACAACCTTCAAAAAGGATCTTGCCAACATTCTTGACATCCTCAAGCGGAAATTGGGCCTGACATCCTATTCGTCCATATTCTGCCTTTACTTTGTGATGGGCGCTTTCACTGTTCTCGTTCCCCTCTTCATGAGAGACTTTGGGATGACTGAAATCCATGTAGCCATCTCCTTTACCACCTTCGCCTTCCTATCCATGATGGTTCATTATCCAAGTGGATGGCTCTCCGATAGGATAGGAGCTAAAGTTCCAGCAATCGCCGGACTTCTGACAATCGCCCTCTCTATGCTCCTCCTCCCCTTTTTCCATAGCCTCCTTTCACTACTTCCACTGATGGCTCTCTTTGGCATAGGCCACGGTCTTGTTTTCCCTTCAGCTTCAACGATGATTGTTCAGAGTACATCCGCAGATGAGCGTGGCCTGGCTTCGGGGGTTTTCTATGCCCTTCTCGTCGCAGGCGTAGCAGTTGGCGCCCCCATAGCTGCGTTTCTGGCTTCTATCTTTAGCATAGAGGTTGGGATCTGGGCGGCAGCTTTTGCATGTGTCATAGGCTTTTGCATGGTACTTGGATTGTTGAAAAATGAGTGAGTCGGATCACCTTGTTACCGTTCCGTGATAAACTCAACACGTTGGCTAAGTATCGTCGTTCTTCTCTATACGTTCCGACATTTCCCTTCTGGAAGAGAACACGCAAAAAGAAAGTCCACCCCTGAACCATTACATCTGTTCCGGGACTCAAGGCCCTTCATGAGAGATAGATAGCGAAATTCATCAGTAGTCCGGCGCCCCGCTGGACCATAAAAATATATTCGAAAAGAATCAGTGAAGCAAAAAACGCTGAGGGGAAGATTTGAATATCATTTTACTGGTAAATCCACCCACCCTGGTTCTTTTTCCTCCTACTACAATCTCAAGCGAGCATCTTCTCTGGAAGAGACTGAACGTGACCACTTTGCCCAGGGAAGAAAGTGTGATCCTTTTCCTTGATGCCTAACATTTTCAACCGCAACTGATGTGTTTGCAACCACCAGTTGAGGAAAAGTTCTGGAACGACAACTTTAAATAAGTTCCCACCGAGAGATTATTCTCTCCGAGGAAGTGAAGCAACGGCCCAAAAGCGTTGAACGTATTGCACATTTCCTTGGAATTAGAGGGGTGAGGCTTGCTGAAGGAAAAGTGCGGAGTCGTCGGAATTTGCTCGGATTCCGGTGCTGACGTATCATCTTCTCTTTTTTACGGACTGTACGCATTACAGCACCGCGGTCAGGAGTCCTGTGGGATAACGACCTTCGACACCGAGTTCCACACCAAAAAGGGCATGGGCCTCGTACCCGAGTTCTTCAACATGAAAAAACTCAGGGACCTAAAGGGCTCCAGAGGCATTGGTCATTTGCGCTACTCCACGGCTGGGGAGTCCAGGATTGAATGCGCCCAGCCCTTCGTGGTGACCCACTCCAAGGGCACTCTGGCAATAGCCCACAACGGCAATATCGTCAATGCCATAGAACTCAAGAAGATTCTTGAGAGCACCGGGCAAGCCTTTGTTTCAACCACCGACACAGAGGTAATCGCCCACCTCATCGTGAGGCGGCTGGTCAAGGGTGAGGAGATCGTATCCTCGATAGCAGAGGTAATGAAAAGGCTCGTCGGCTCCTATTCCCTCACCCTCCTGACCGACAATGAGTTAATCGCCGTGAGAGACCCCCTGGGCGTTAGGCCTCTCTGCCTCGGCGAAGCTGACGGTACAGCCATAGTAGCTTCGGAAAGCGTCGTCTTCGACGTGCTGAGTGTAAAATTCCAGAGGGACATTAGGCCTGGAGAGATATTGGTGATAAATGAGAAGGGTATGAAGAGCTATCGGCCGTACAGGCTTGATAGAAAGGCTCTTTGCATGTTCGAGTACGTGTATTTCGCCAGGCCTGACTCTGTATTAAACGGGATACCTGTCTATGAGGTCAGAGAAAAAATAGGCATGCTCCATGGCATAGATGATGATGTCGAAGCTGATTTTGTCTCACCAATCCCAGACTCGGCGATACCCTTTTCCTTGGGATATTCCAGGGCAAGAGGTATTCCCTACATGGAGAGCCTTATCAGGAACAGGTACGTCGGCAGAACCTTTATCCTTCCAAACCAGCAAGCCAGGGAGCTCGCTGTCAGACTCAAGCTCAACCCAATGCTCCCTAGTGTGGAGGGAAAAAGGATAGTTCTCTTCGATGATAGCATTGTTCGCGGAACCACGTCCGGCAGGATAGTCAGCCTGCTTAAAGAAGCGGGGGCTGCGGAGATTCATATGCGGATCGGTTGCCCGCCCATAAAATCCCTATGCAAACTCGGCATCGACATGCCCACCGACAGGGAGCTTATAGCTAGCGACAGAAACGTTGAGGCAATAAGAAAGCACATAGGCGCTGATTCCCTGAGATACCTGAGCATCGAGGGACTGAAAGAAGCTATAGGCATGGACGAAAACGAGCTCTGCATGGGATGCCTAACCAAGAGATACCCCATAGAAATCCCGAAATCTGAAGTGTTTTGAGTAGAATTGTTCTTCCAATCTTGAAATGCTGTTTGAGCTTGGTAACACAATAGATACAACATTCTGACCCCAAACCTTACGAGAATGCCTCATTTTTCCATTAACTGCAGCAAAACGGAACTAATGTTCCCACACGAATTCCTCAGCGCATACGGGATCGGAAGCTAGATACCAGAAAAGCCTTAGTCCTTTCAAGAAAGCGCCGAGGGGGAGATTTGAACTCCCGAGGTGCAAAGCACCACGAGCTCTCCAGGCTCGCGCCGTACCAGTCTGAGCCACCTCGGCA
>JBHIFI010000068.1:0-8599 GCA_046761005.1 Thermoplasmata archaeon | reverse complement strand
ATAATCAGGCACAAGGTTGAAGCCTCACAAGGATCATCAGCCTCACGCCCCCTTTCTTGCCTACCCCCTTAAGCTTACTCCTCCTATAGTTCAAGGTTTCTGTTCGAAGTTTTCTGAAAATGTTATTGGTTTGGCAGTATAAATAGTTAGCGCTGACTGGGGACATGAAAATCGATTTCCTTTTTTCCACAGGGAACGAAGGATTTTTATCCCCCTTGCACCATGTTTTTCTAAATGAGAAAGATAAGAAGCGGAGTTTACGGCCTCAATCCCCTTATGGATGGAGGGATAAATGAGAATACGACAACGGTAGTGATAGGCTCGTCAGGTGCTGGCAAGACGACACTTGCGAGTCAATTCCTGAGAAGGGGGCTCGAATCAGAAGAGGATGCAGTTTTCATTACATTAGACGAGGCTCCCGTGCAGATCGTCCAGGAATCCAAACTCATGGGATGGGAAGATATCGAGGACTATCTCGAAAATGAGCAGATGGTTTTCGTGGATGCTGGCGGGAAGCAGTTTTCCAAGTTCATTCAGAAGGAGCTGGCTGAGTTCGTAGATGAATGGGTGGGTCACAGAGCCAGAATCGTCATAGATCCGCTCACACCCGTCCTCTGGTCCGTTGAGGACAAGTATAGCCAAAGAGAGCTCGTATCCTTCCTTCTCAGAGAGACGAGGAAGATAGGAACGGTTCTGTGCACACTTGAGGAGCACGGAGTGATGGGCGACCTCTCAGGTCCTGAAACTATAATACCTATGTATCTCGCCGATAATGTCATACACCTTAGGTACAAGAGCCACGAAACTCCGGAGAAGAGGGAGCTGAAGATAGTGAAGTGTAGAAGCAGCAAGCACAGTCGTGCCTGGCATCCCTATGGCATAATGAAAGGTGTGGGCCTTTACATCTTGACAGTTGAGGACGCGTCAAAGAAGGCCAAGGACGCGGAAAGGGCCAGGAAAACGATAGAAGCGATGCTCAGCAAGATTTCCCAGGAGAGGACCTCCAAGCTCTCGGGAAAGGCTCTCACGAATATCTATCGCACAGTGGACACGCTCTTTAAGGAGGATTACTGGGACGTCGACCCAGAAAGACTAATCGAGCTGATCCTCCGGGAGTACGAGCTTCGGTAGTGATAGGGGATGCCAAAGAAGATGGGAGAGGCCCTGAAACAGATAGTGGGTGAGGGAGCGGAGGAGTTAGCGGAGGAAAAGAAAAGACCGCAATCAGTTCTTATGAATCCAAATCGACAGAGGATTTTCCAGTTCCTGTGCGACTTCCCCTGCAGCCACCAAAAGAGAATAGCTGGCGGTCTGGAGCTGAGCAACCCGACTGTGAGATGGCACCTTCAGAAGCTCATTCGTAGCGGATACGTGAAGAGCAAGATGATGAGAGGAAGGCTCGTGTATTACCCCGCCGAGATGATTTCCGGTGATAAGGCGATCGAGGCCTTCTATTGGATGGGGAACAAAGATGTCAATCTTCTCTTCAGAAGTGTCCTGGAGCGCCAGGGTTCTACCATCGAGGATTTGACCAATACGCTGGGAAGAGGAAGAAGCAAAATCCGCGCGGACCTGGCGACTCTGGAAAGGCTCGGCATGATAGTTCCTGTCATAGATGGAAGATACAAGCGATATTTTCCAACAGATGAGGTCTCCAGTATAGAGAGTAAGAACAGAAAAAGGCTCAGGCAGTTCAAGAGGTTTCTCATGAAGAAATTGGAAAGCGACAGACTTAATCCAGAGATACACATGTCCAAATCACGTGAGGCCGAAATCCAGATAAGAATCGGAAAGAAGCGCAGCTATCTGATGATACCTTCTGAACCCCTGACGAATGTGATAGCATCGGTGAGTGAGGGCAAATGAGAGTCGCGAGGAAGCAGTCCAAGACGGATTCCATACTGAAATATCTGATCGAGAGGGCAAACCATCCCATTCAGCTGTCCAAGATATCATCGGACCTAGGCTTCAACGGCAAGGTCGTTGCGACGATCGCAAGCAGATTGGCTTCCCGCGGATACGTAAAGAAAGTCAGACGAGGCGTCTATGTCTACGAGGAGAAAGCCGCCGTAAGCAAAGGCGAGATCGAGATTGTTTGCGTCTCATTGGCGAAATCAGTCGAAAAGACGCTGGGACGTTCATTGATGAAGAAGCTAGGCATCGCTCTTCCCGCTCAGAATTGCAGTACTCTTGAGGGTCTAGAAGGTTTCGTTCTCCGCCTGAGGGGGGCCATGGGAACGAGGGCAGCGGACAATCTCATCTCTGTTGTGATTCGAAGCGAGCTCCCGCAGAAGAGCGGCGAGAATCTCATGAGGAAGCTCGGAATATGAAGATCGATTCTTCCATATCTTCCGGGTGCCTCAGCTTTAGGGCGGAAAAGAATGTTCCTGTCTTGACACCTCCTCTCTCCCTCCCAATAGCTATTAATATCGACTTCAATATGATGTTCTGGATTGAGCAAATCCTCTCAGTATCGGAGGGCGGAAAATGACTAAGAATCGGAGGCTCTTGAATGTGGGCGTAATTCTACTGATCTCATTCCTAGCTGTTTCCTCTACTCTTGGGACAGTTTCGACTGAGATTGGAAAAAGAGGATTATTGGAAATCGATGACCCCAGCAGTCTTCGTTCAAACCAGGATGAGGAAAACGTTCTTTTCAGCGTTGTTGAGGAAATCTCAAAGCAAATAATCGTACCTGCTGGAAAGGAGTACTATGTCATATACGACAACACAAGTCATTCCTTGATTGAAATCCCGATGTCAAGCCCCACAGTAGGGTTCCCACAGAACGTTTTGGACGCAATCGATAGGAGTCCCAATTGGATCAAGGACAATCTTACCCGAAAGTTTGAGCAGATGGCAGATGAACCCATCCAAGTCCAAGCCTTCTCTACGCCCGCTTTCGGAGACCTCGACGCTGACGGTGATTTGGACCTCGTCGTTGGCACGGAGAGCGACGGACTGAAGTACTTCGAAAACGTAGAAAAAGGATTGCACTATTATGAGGTCTACGATGTCTACGTTGGTGGCGTTTTGGTCTCCAACCTCTCGATGTTTGGACCGCTCACAGTGACGAGGGCGGACCCGGCGATTTCAGATTTGGACGGTGATAACGATTTGGACATCCTCATCGGCGTGGACGTCGGGGTCTGGAAGTTGATGAATCTGGGCCTACCAGAATCGCCTGCGTGGGGAGTTCTTCAGCCAACAGGCATAGGTTTGGCGTACAGCGCCATAGATTTGGGTGATGTGGACGCTGATGGTGATCCCGACCTCGTCATTGGAACAGACGATGGGAAGTTGTACCTCGCGGAAAATGTCGCGAGTAATCCGCAATACATCTCTGATGGGGACCCCTCTACCGTAACGACCTCTGCGTTTGCGGCGCCTCAAGATCTAGGTCTCGATGCAGGGGATTACGCCAGCCCAGCGCTCGTGGACGTAGATTTCGACGGAGACTTGGACCTGCTATCGGGTAATGACACAGGGGGGCTGAGATTCCACCAAAACATATGGGATCCCACAAATCCTTCCTGGGCGCTTCACAACCCTGCCATGTTTGGAGACTTCGATGTTGGAAGCACAAGCGCTCCGACCTCTGTGGACTTAGACTTTGACACTCTTCCGGACATCGTGGTGGGAGATTCGGCGGGATATGTCCACTACCTTCCAAACATTGGGACTTCATTCAATCCGATGTTCCTCGTTTGGGAGAATACTCCCACTTCGTTCGTGTATGCCAATCGCAACTACTACTATGCCGATGATTCCGAGGTTCTTCTTAAGGAGAGAACGATTCCCGCCAAAATGATAGAGTATGCTAATCTGATAAATTCTGTTCCGGACTACATGGTCGACGAGCTCGCCTTCTCAATCGCCAATACCGCGACTAGCTCGTTGATGCACACTGTCGCCTATCCACAGGTTTACAGAAACAACACGGAGGCCCTGTACTACAACGATGCACTCATCGACTATGCAGAGATCCTCGACATTGGTGACTTCCCGAGCGGTGACTACTACTCCACGCTCAAATACTGGGTAAACGAGAGCGGAGCGAGAGTGGAATATACTCTTCCAACGGAAATCTACTACTGGTATGTCGCCCATCCGAGGGTTTCCTACGAACTGCCCACTTTTATCAATCCAAATGTGGTGGCAAGTCGTCACCAAGGAGCCGCTCCTCCTCCAGCGGGGAGATTCTGGCGATGGTATCTCTTCAATGAGAATGACACTGTGTGGCCGGATGACTCCGGTCTCGGGGTCAAGTATCCTAAGGATGAAGGCCCGCCACTAATGAAGGAGAAACTGGCGGGGGTCGCGACGGTGTGGAATGTGACCCATTACATTGCGCCGAAGGGTTACGGAAACGATGGTCATAACAACACTAGACCGTGGGATTACGGCGACCACGCGGTGGAGAAAGTGAGCCATTGGGTCAGCCTCACTCTTGCGTTGAATGTTCAGGAGCACGATGACGGAAACAGACCCAGACAGCCTGTGAGGATAGCCCATGAACACAATGGCAATTGTGGGGAGCTCCACGATTTAGCTACCGCGGCACTTAGAGCCGCCCTCATTCCAGCGAGAGGCGTGATGAGCGCCTCCGAGGATCACTGTTGGAACGAGTTCTGGCACAACGGTTGGCACCATCATGACAACTATTGGAGCAATTCTGCGTCCATCATAGGCAACAACGACTACAAACACTACACTCCCGGCTGGAACAGGGATTGGACCGCCATATATGGCGAGGACGGTGACAGCAGAGTGAGGAATCACATCAACAGATATCATCATGCTGAGGATTTCAATGGGGATGGCTACCAGGATAGGGGTAACGTGAGTGTTAAGGTAGTAGACGCAAACGGTAATCCCGTTGACGGAGCTAAGATCTCGATTGCTGGGTGGAGCTTCGGCCCGCCTTTTGTCAGCATAGGTGACTATTCCACATATACTGGCCCAGACGGTATTGCATTCTTCACGACGAGCGAATCCCGGCAGGGTGACAGTTTCGACGATGGAATCCAGATAGATGTAAGCAGCAAGTTCGGTGGCGGCTCGCTCAACGAAGGTTATGACAATAGGTTCAAAATATGCATAGATCCAGCAAATCTCCCGCTATACAGTTACGAGTATCAGGTGAATGGAAAAGTGCCCAGACCTTGGGTCCGTGCGAATGAGGTTTCCTCGCCGCAACCTGGAGGTTATTGGCTGGAGACAGACTTCGATGTCCTCTTTGGCCTTCAGCATCCTCCTGTAGATGCATGGTTCCTTGCCGACGATCAGACTGACGGTGACAGAGTTGCTCATCCTGAGTACTTCTATGATAACATCACAGTGGATACCTTCATCGTGGACGAGCAGAACTTCATCAAGTACCTCGGAGGAGAGGAGGTATTCGATTCCCATAATCTCTCAGTAAACGCTTCGTCTGGCAACATGTTCCTTGGTCTTCCCGACTCAGGCAATTGGTACTTTGTCATATCAAATCGTGATTCACCGGAAACGAAGAAGGTGGTGAACCTCACAGTCAGGTTGATAGAAGATTTCTTTCCCGCTGAGCCTCATTTGGTGAGAGGAGCATTCACCGGAGCCGCTCAGGAAGATATCACCCTCACATGGGAGAGAAGCGGTGATGATGGGCAGGGGGATAGTGATGTCTATCAATACACGATACATAGGTCGACAGATTACCACGGCTCCTACTCCGTTGTGGATACCGTACTAGCAAATGGTTCCCTTTACTACAACTGGACCGATCCTCGATTGGGGGTCGGCAACACAACGAACTACTTCTACTACGTTGCGTGTTACGATAACCTCTCCGCAATGAGAAGTCCGGAGACTGTTGGCAAGATTGCTCACCATGTCTATTCTGGGCCCAATTTCCTTTCGATACCAGTGCTATTGGAGGATAGCAGCGTTCCAACGGCTTTGGCGACCATAGATTTCGACTACGTTAGGTCATACAATGTGAGCGATATCGACGATCCCTGGAAATCCTATCATAGATTCAAGTACGTAAATGATCTGCAGAGAGTCCACCCGCTCACTGGTCTGTGGGTCAACGCCCTTTCTGAGGGAAATCTGACCGTCATTGGCATGATTGGGTCCCAATATCCTCTCGCAATGGAGAAGGGTTGGAACATGGTGGGCTATCCATCCTTCAATTCGACATACACAGTCGGTACTCTGAAGATAGAAATTGGCGCGAGAAAAGTCGAAGGCTTTGACCCATATTCCCCTCCGTATTTCACTAGGGTTCTCCCGGACGACTACGTCCTCAGGGCTGGTGAATCATACTGGATAGAATTGCCATCCCCCACAACATGGATTATCGCAACGTGACTTACCTCAGCTATGGAAGATCGGAATTCGAAGCTCTGTTTCGTTGGTAAAGTCCTGCAGCCTTGCGATAATCTCCCCTTAGAATGCGAGGATAAGGGGGGAGAATTTTGTCTCTATCAAAGTTGTTAAGGAGAGGGTCTTGAGTCGGGAGTATTTGCCAAAGTGCCTAAAAAGGTGAACAGATAGTTTCAAATAGGTTGCCAAATATGTATAAAAGGTGAATAGCATGACCATATACTTGGATCGATTCTACAAGAAATTGAAGAAAGACTTGAAAGGCAGTTTAGTTAAGGTAGCGAAGATCAAAGAGTTGGAGCCTAATGCCAAAGAGTACCTGAATAAATTAGCTAAGGCTGGGAGGATAGAACACGTTTCATGGGGATGGTATTGGGTACCTGATAATTACAGGGATATCTTTGATTTTTTGAGGAAAGATAAGAACTTCAAGATGTTGTCCTCGCAATCGGCAGCATCCTTCTGGAATTATGATTTTATTCATAGGGAGATATACAATATTAAAGTGTATGATAGGTCGTATGGAAAGGCATTAGAGGTCTTTGCAAGGAGTAGAGGTTGGAATGTAGAGGTTGAGTATGTTGAGAATACGTCTGAGATAAAGTATGTCAGAAGAGGCGGAATTTATGTTGAGGCTATTGATGAAAACATCATAGACTGTTTACAGAGATGGGCTTTTACAGACGCCTTTGCCGTCTTTTTTGTGAACAAAGAAAGGATCAAATCGAGAGAGTTATCCAAGAGAGCCTATTGGAAAAGGATAGCGAGAAGTGATGTAAGGGTAAGGCAAGCTTTGGCATATGGAGCACACAGATTTAATCAATCATTGGGACGAGTGGTTTTCAGTACCAGGAAAACGACGATAAAGGACGAGTTTGTTAGAAGAGGCGTTGATGAGGCTGTACAGAAGGTTGTTGAGTTTGCCTAAACATATCGATAGAATGGCCAGGAGAGAAGAGGTGATTCTAGGCCTTTTCGAATTTATCTCTCAAAAGACAGAGGGATTTACAGACCCCAGATTGGTCACTATTGGTGGCTATGCATTAAGAGCATATGTCCCTTTCCCAAGATACACTAGGGATTGCGATTTTGTTCTAAACAAAGAAAAAGATTGGCGAATAGATGAAATGAAGATATGGCTATCAAAGAAAATCAGTATTGAGACCCTTCAAAAAAAAGATGGATATGGTTATATGCGTCTAGTCGATTTTGTTCAATTTGGGAGCGATAAGGTCAAGATTTCAATAGATTTTATGGAAGGTGAGGTTAGGGGCAGAACCAAAGAACAGGTTGTTTTGGTAGATAAGAGATTTGTCCGAGAAAGCCAAAGAATGAAGATATCAATTGCAGGAAAAGGCGTCGAGATTTTTGTACCAGAGTATAAGGATTATTTGATTTTGAAGGTCATATCTGGAAGAGCTGGTGATGCTAGGGATATTGCTGCATTAGTGTGGAAGAATGGCTGGCCCAAGCACATAAAGAAGAGGGCAAAAGAGATACTGCCTCACCCTGAGATCTTTGATAAGAATCTCGAGGGCATAGTGATACCCGATATCTCTGATAGACGATTCGTAAACTCATGGAGAGGAACTTTCGTCTCTACCGAATTTACTGAGGAGAGCAAAAATAATGTTTTGAGTAAAATATGGGACGCTTTAGATGTGATGTAGCTACTCCACCAAGAAACATTCAGGAAAACACCATGACCAGACTGTGACTAGCGACACCAAAAAAACCCCTTGGCCGATCTCTGACGGTTCGCATCACTTGAGAATCCTAGGCAGCTTTAGTACCGTCGGGTACCGCTACATCGGCTCTCCCATCCCGGCTGTATCCATATTGCAATATCGAAGCCTCGCCCGCTCCCACAACGAAGGTGGATGTAATGTCGTACAGGTATGTCCTCGCCTTGAGGTGAAACCTCTTCATGACTCTCCGGGACAAAGCCATCTCTATCTCCATCTGTACCGAGTCGGTGAGATAGTCAAAGCATCTCACTAGGGCCTGGTGTCCACTGCTGATGGGGAGACCCACTCCCATCAGTTTAGGTGGATACGTATCTTGGTACCACTCAGGTATGTCAAGGATCTTACAGATTTGAATTTCTGGTATTTGAATAGCCACGGTTGATGAAATAGCCCTTTTTGGTTAGAAGGGAATGTAAGTGCACCCCATATTGATGTTCCAGAGGCTAGCCTACATCATTGGATGGATGCAATTCCGAACAAGGATA
>JBHIFI010000067.1:0-8888 GCA_046761005.1 Thermoplasmata archaeon | reverse complement strand
ATTAGGCTACCCGAAGGATTAGTCCTGGCATTTTGCTGAGGTGATTCAGAACGGACATATGAAATATCCACGAGTAGTTGAGGGTTGGTAATAACAGATTGCAATCAAAGAAAACCCAAACTGGCGGTGAGAAAATGACTGACCAAGATACTTCGATAGCCATCATCGAGACACGCAATCTCTCGAAGAGATTCAAGGATGTTCAGGCAGTGGACAGATTGAACATGAAGGTGCGCAAAGGTGAGATATACGGGTTCTTGGGCCCTAACGCGGCAGGGAAGACCACGACGATCAAGATGATGATGGGTCTCGTTCATCCCTCTCAAGGTTCAATATTCGTTAATGGGGAGAGGGTCGATGGAGGCTCCGTTCAACATCGAAAAGACATAGGATATCTTCCTGAGCAGATTGCATTCTATAGCAATCTGACGCCCGTGCAGACACTTCACTTCTTCTGTGAGCTGAAGGGTGTGGACAAGTCCGTTGCCAGGCCCCTCTTGGATGAGGTGGGCCTTTCGGACGCCATAGATAGGAAGGTAGGAACCTACTCGAAAGGCATGGTCCAACTGTTGGGGATAGCTCAGGTAATGATCGGAAAACCTTCCATCTATATACTTGACGAGCCCATAGGCGGGTTGGACGCTCGATGGGTGAAGGTCACCCGAGAGAAGATAAGGACGATGAACCAGCAGGGGGCTACCGTGCTCTTCTCTTCGCACATTCTGAGCGAGGTGCAGAACCTCTGCGATAGGGTCGCAATAATCGATAAGGGAAGACTTCTGGTGGAGGACACAGTCCCCAATTTGAGCGCGCGTCTCAATATCAAGCCCAGGCTTGAGATTTCCATTCCAGGTCTGAGCGGGAAGGTGCCTGGCCTGATATTCGATATTGCTGGAGTTGAGACTGCAGACGCTGAGGGCGACAAACTCCTCGTAATCTGCGATGGCGAAGTCCGCCTCGAGGTGATCACGGCGCTGAAGGAGGAGGGCATGAACATACGCGACTTCAGGACGATAGAACCCGCTCTTGAAGATGCGTTTGTAAAGCTGATATCTGAGGAATGAGGTGGTTAGGATGTCAATATTGAGGATAAACCCTGGGGCGATCTACTCCGTTGCCAAGAAGGAGTTCGCGGATAACCTCAGGAACAAGTGGATAGTTGCGCTCACGGTTATCTTCGTAGTCCTGACCATTGTGACTTCATATCTCGCGGGGGGACAGGCACGCGACTCGTCGGTCTTTGGGGGCATGGAGGAAACCGTGATCATGCTCCTGAGCATCTCCACCATACTGATTCCGCTCATAGCGATAATGCTCGGATACGCCACGATCTCTGGCGAGTGTGAGAGCGGATCTCTTGGTGTAGTTCTCGCGTATCCTGTCAGGAGGGTAGAGGTTCTGTTGGGCAAGCTCAGTGGGTTGAGCTCAGTACTGATTGTTTCCACCGTCGTGGGATTCGGCGCAGGTGGCATCGTCATTGCCGCTACCGTGGGCACAGAGTCTTGGGCGGCCTATCTGGTCTTCATAGGACTAACCATCCTCCTCGGCATTCTCTATCTGAGCATGTCCATGCTCTTCTCCGCTATCTCAGCGAGACGCACTACATCTCTCGGTGCGGCCGTAATCCTGTTCTTCTGGTCGATGATTTATGGTATGATCGTCTTTGGAATCTATATCGCGAGCGGAGGCGACTTACATGAGTTGATTATGGGCAACGCGACATTTCCAGATTGGATTTGGGCTTCTGTAATTCTCAGTCCTATGGATATGAGCCAGATGTCGGTCATGCTGGCATTTGGCGTGGAACAGGTTTTTGGTTTCAACGTTGAAGTTCCAAGCTTCATCAGCCTTGGCCTTCTTGTCATGGTTCAAATCCTCTGGATTGAAGTGGCCTTGGTCTTGGCATACTACTTCTTCGAGAAGAGAGATGTTTGAGGTCGGAGAGGTTCTAGTACTCTGAGGTTGGGAGGCAATGACACCGGGCAGAGGATACGAGGGCTACTTGTGCTCTGATTGGATTCTCTCCCCTTTGACTAGAAGATAAGAGTTGTACTGTTTGAAACCTACTTTCCTGTAGATGTGGATGGCTGGATGATTGTTGCCTAAAACGTGAATTAGCGCCCTCTCATACCTTTGAAGAATTTCCATAATTAATGCGGATACGATAGAGGTCGCGTAGCCTCTATTCCTGTAAGCCTCGTCCGTAGCCACAACTCCGATATTGCTTCCGAAGTCAGCGAAGCGGGTGTTGCCAACTGAAACTATCTTGTCATCGTCCCTTTGTGCGAGCCAATGGTTTTCTTCCATCGATTTCTTTACCTTTTCTGCCGTTGTTTCACCCCAAAAATCCGGGTAGGAGTTCCTCATCAGATTAGCGATTTGCTCGGCGTCCTCAAAAAATGGCTCGATTGGCTCATGTTGCTTCAGAATTCTTTCGTCACCTTTCTCCAAATGCATTATGATTATCTCATATTTCCTCGAAGGCTTGTACCTCTTGAGAACTATGTCTTCACATTCTTTGGGGGCTGTCAATTCCACTTTTTCCAAATCTAGATGATCAAGTAGCGTTTTGACAGCTTTGCGATTACCTCTAAGCTGAACAATAGATTGTTTGTAGGTTAGCATAATACCCTCGATTTTGCCTTCCTCTAACGCCAGCAAGATTTCCGTATTTTTCTTTTGAAGTTTCCAGTCGAAAATGAAGAAATAGTAGTTTAGTGGGTCTTGGCTAACGTGTTTCCAAAATTCCTCTTCAAGATTTGCCTCAAGAGTCGCAACCTCTAGCGCCAACTCGCTCACCAAGATATATGCAACGTAAGCACTTGTTTAAGCCTTTTCTGCTCGTGGCTGTCTTCCCCTTCCAGGCGTTCAGGTCTCTTCGTGGATTGCTCCAGTTCGCTTCTTCCTTTCGCTACGTGAAAACTTGACCGTAGTACGGAGAGAAATAGCTCTTGCCGGATGCAATGTCTAAAAAAGATATTCTGCGAGAAGCAACCATCGGCAAACACTAGGGCGAAAGCACGCGCTCGACGTGCTATCCAGTTCGAATCCTCGTGCCGAAAAGCCTTATGTATCTTCTTTTGCATTCGAAGGTCCATGTCAATAGAAAGCGTTTTCGTCGGTTTGGTTGTCGTTCTTTCACTCACACTTTTCATCACTTCCGTGGTCTCATACCGCAGGAGCAGGGATTCGAAGATTGCGATCGTCGCCTTTGCCTTCTTTCTGTTTTTCTTGAAGAGTGTCATTTGGGTCATCGGACTTTTCTTTATTGAAATCCAAGTGTCAACTACATTCGTTCTCCTCGCAATAATGGATGTTGCGGTTCTTTTGATTCTTTTTGCTGCCACACTCAGGCCATCCTAGGTGAAGGAATAAATGACCAAGGATCTTCTCGAGCTTGAAACTAGACGCAAAATATTCGAGTTCATTGTGCAATATCCAGGAATCCACCTTAGAGAACTTGAGAGGGCCCTTGGAATGTCCGCTTCTCTGCTAGACTATCATCTCCGGGTGCTTCTGAGGGGAGGTTTGATCTCTGTTCTTGAAAGGGATAGATACAAAAGGTACTACCCAGAAGCGTTCCGTGTAGAAGACGTGAGGATTCTCTCCCCAGTCGAGAAGAGGATGCTCGCGCTGCTGAGACAAGAAATCCCTCTGTCCATCGTACTATATTTGCTGAGAGTGGGCAATGCTAGACATGGAGAGATTGCAAAGGAGCTGAGTCTTCGGTCCTCAACTCTTTCCTATCATCTGAAGAAACTCACAAGAGGAGGGGTGGTGGAAAAGATGCCGATTGGTGAGGAACGTGGGTTCAGGCTGAAAGACCCAGACAAAACTTTCAAGTTACTCATTGCATACAAACCTCTCTCAAAAGACTTGTTTGACCGCTTCGTCGAGATTTGGCGGGAACTCTATTAATTTCAGTTCTCTTCAGAAAATTCGAATCCTGTCAAATAAACCAAATATATTCCAAGAAACAATGACAAAAACCAATGGAGAACCGAGATCGCCCTCACAGAAGAAGTTTCAAACGAAAAGAAACCAAAGTGACTGATGTCTCCGACAAGCCGGAGCTTCGAGAAAGAATCCGCAACAGGCGGCAGAAGCTATCCGTGACATCCATTGCAATTCTTCTTGCGGTTCTCATGTCGGTCGCGAATGCCTACGGGCAAGACTCTCAGAGGGAGATTTCGGCAAAGCTGGAAGATGACAATGCTGTTCTGGAGTCCACCAGCCTCTCCGGAAATGATGTTCTCCTCTTCGAAATCAACACATTCGACGCCTCATTGCTCCTATCACACAAAATTCCTGAAACCCGAGACTTCGAGATTACACTCAAACTTATCAGTATCGTAGAATTTGAAGAAGAAGGTGATGATGACCAGCACGAGATTGTAAACGTTGTCCAGATAGCCCGCTCCCCTTTCTCGGCCAAGGTCTATGACCTAGTCCTCGCGGACATTGACGGGAAGGGAGTGGAAGTTAGCTGGGATCTGGGTTACGGCTCCAGTCTTACCTTGAATTTGGAGTTGTTCTTCGAGGAAGTGAGTTACCGAAGTGTAGAGTATGGGCCTACGAGCGCAAGAATGCTTTTCAACCTCAGCGACTACACCTTTGAGGTCAAGAAATCGAAAATCTCTTTGGAAGCGGAAGTTCTGTCCCCTTACGCGAATCTCACATGGAAAGACATGGAGAGGTTCCACGAGATCTTCGCAGGGACTCCTTCCATCAATATCACATTTGGTTTTCCTGAGGAGATTCTCGTGGAAGGAGAGGCAGAGGAGGCGTCCTACTCTAGTAGGAAGATCACGGGGGGACTTGTGTTCTCGGCTGATTACGGAGACGGGGGAGATGTTTCATGGGTAGGTTTCTGCAGGGCTGACATCATAGCGTTGGAGGAGGCTGCGACATGGCACCCCATTGGTGATTTGAGCATATTTGGAGGCACTCTGCTAGTGTCTGCGACCGTTGTTGTCTTTCTAAAGCTAGGATTCTTAAGACTTTGGGGGAAACTTGGTGGGGGATTAGCAAAGTAGATGTGAAGTCGAGGTTCTATGGCAGGAGGGGGGGACACGAAGACGGCAGTTCCTAAGGAGAAAGGTCCGGAAAAGAGGACGTGGGTGGAGAAGGTCACCGACGACACCAACCACTGGCTATCGGCAAGGAGCTTGGAGAAGGATGAACTCTACGAGAGGGCGGCCTACCACTACCTCAAGGACGCGTGTGAGCAAAGAAGTGAGAACATCTTGAGAACAGCACTCAGTGCATTCTGTGCGGGAAGATGCTTGGCTCTCACGGGAGACATCCGCGCAGCGTCTCTGTTTCTTGCGGCGGGCAGGCTTTACGAAAGCGCCTTCGATTCGGTGCCTGGTAGCGGCTCGGAAGCCGACTGGTTGTTGGAGAGAATATCCTATTGCCGCTCGAAAGCTTCGGACCTTGGGAATGGAAAGCATACCGCAAAAGCATTCTCGGAGTGGTTTTCGTGAGGGTTCTTTTCCTTGTTTCTGGGGTTTATCCGCATTACATGGGAGGGGTTTCCACTTGGTCAGATCTGATCGTAAATGGGATTTCCGAGGTCGATTTCAAAATAGTCAGCGTGGTCTCCAATCCTCACGTGGAGGTAAGATATAGGCTGCCCTCGAACGTAAAGGAGGTGATTACCATCCCCCTGTGGGGTTCCGAGAGGCCAGAAGAATACAATCACGTCAGTTCTCTGAAATTTCTTTCTGGCAGCCTCAGGACTACGAATCCTTCGATAAGGAAATACTTCCTTCCGTATTTTCATGATTTCTTGAAAGAGATTACTACAGGCAGCGAAAATATGGATCTTCTGGGAGAGTCTCTCTATGGGATGCATCAATTCCTAAGGGATCATGACTTCAAGAAATGTTTCCAAAGCATGCCCCTCTGGGAATGCTTCAACTCCCTACTGCAGGAAAGCGAGTTCTTTTCCCTTCTCAACATGTATCAGTCAGTGAATCTTCTCAGAACAATGGGCCGGTTCCTTCGCGTCCTTGTCTACCGGCCTGAAAAGGTGGATTTGTGTCATTCGGCGATTGCCTCTGTCGCAGGCATTGTTGGTGTAATGGCTCACTACGAGTACGGCACGCCGAACATACTGACTGAGCACGGTGTCTACTATAGGGAGAGGCTCCTTGATCTCATCAATCAGCCCCTTCAGTTTCAGGCGAAGTTCCTTTGGGAGAACTTCTACAAGGCGTTGGCCAGGCTGAATTATCACTTCGCCGAGAAGATCTATCCCGTCTGCAGCTTCAATTCTCGCTGGCAAAGAGAATTCGGGACACCCGAGAGCAAAATCGAGGTCGTGTACAATGGTGTCGACAGTAATGTTTTCCGATCTATGGATGTTGCCAGAAAGGCGGACGAGCCGACCGTCGTGGCCGTCATAAGGATCGACAGACTGAAAGATGCCCTCAATCTTGTGAGAGCTATGAAGTGTGTGATTAAGGAAATCCCCAAAGCAAAATGCCTCATTTTTGGACCTTCTCCGGACAAGGATTATGCCAATCTCTGCTTGAAGGTAAGAAAAGAGCTGGACCTCGCGAATGTTGTGCGCTTCGTGGGCTATACCAACGAGCCGGAGAAGGCTTACAACATGGGCGATGTGATCGTCATGTCCAGCATATCCGAGGGATTTCCATTCGCATTAATTGAGGCCATGGCGAGCGGAAAGGCGATAGTCGCCACCAACGTCGGTGGGATGGCCGAGGCTCTTGGCGATGCGGGCATGCTTGTGCCCTCTAGGTCGCCTCGGCAACTTGGGAATGCGATAGTCGAATTGCTCAATGATCCAGACCTAAGAGAGGAGCTGGGCAAGAAAGCGCGTGAAAAGGCTGTACGGGATTATCCAATCCAAGGATTCATTGATAGATACAGGGAGATTTATCGTGAGTACGCAAACTCCTGATAACGAAGGCAACAATCCGATGCTAATAGATTCTATCGCCAGAACAGTATCAGAGGTGGAAGGCGAGCCAAAGGATCACCTTGAGGTCGCCGTCATACTTGAAATACTTGGGTATTCCGACAATGATGCAAGGGAGGCGGGCTTCTGCAATCTTTTCGACCTGGCTAAAGCTGTGCACGGTTCCGTTTCGCGCTACTCTGAGCCAGAGTATTGCAGGGAAGAGGAGAAGCCCAGGCCAAACAGCATCAGGCTGTTCCTCGCGGGAATGTTCTATAACTTGGGATGGATGATAATGCTCATGTCCCTCTTTCTTGGCGGGCAGTCACTTTGGGCGGCGAAGGGTCTGCCCACTGAGGTCTCGACTGCCATAGGAATGGGCGTGCTCCTAGGCCTGGTTACGACAGGAGGGATACAACAGTTCACCGCCTGGAAGCTCATATATTATCAAACGCAGGGCAATAACCCGCTGGCCAGGTTCATCATGAGAAGAAACCTCATCTTCGGCTTTGGGATTCTTGTCGTCACGGCCCTTGCCTTGATTGGAGTGAATACTCTAGCTCTCGGCTTTCCGCACTCGGTCATCCTGATAACCATCTATTTCCTGGCACTGATAGGAACGTATCGGATATTTGCCACGCCCATCTTCGCCTTTAGAAAATTCTGGGCCCTCATCTCCGTATCGATTTCCGCACTGGTAGCGATGTTCGCTTCCTACTTCATCTTCGCTTCCATGGACATGGAAAGGGTGAGGGCGGTGGTCACCTCCCAGAGCATCGGGCTCGCTGTCCTCATAGTCTCAAGCGTCTACTTCGCATATAGATATGTGTTCTCGGAATACGAGGAAAGGGATGAGGATGAGCCTCCCTTCTATGCGCGGCCTGACCTGCCAAAGAGAGTGAAGGCTCCGAGATACTGGGTTCTTGCCTATGAGGGTATCCCGTTCATCCTATACGGCACACTCTATTTCGTTTTCATATTCGGCGATAGGCTCGTGTCCTGGCTAGGTGCGGGACCTCTGATGATAAACTACAATAGAACATATCAGATCGGCGTTGACCTTGCCCTGCTGCTTCTCATACCCATAACAGGTGTGAAATTCACCTATCTGTACACTCTTTCCGACTACTTGGAGAAGAATCTGAAGCGAATCGATACCGCCAGATCCGCATCCTTCAATGATGTTCTAATGAGTTTCTACAAGAGGATGTTCATTGGTGTATCCCTATTTGGAATCCTCTTTGTGTCCATGGCATTTCTAGCGGGCGATTCTATCGTAGCTTTTGCGGGCGGGAATGCGGAAAGTGCCACTGTCTTCAAATGGGCGCTTCTGGGCATTCTCCTCTTTAGCCTCTTCCTCACGAACTCTGTCTTCTCCTTTTGCTTCAGGAAGCACAAGGCGATAGTCGTCGTACTGGCATTGGGATGCGTTCTTGCCTACACCCTCAGCTATACCCTCTCCACCGTGAACCAGTGGTATTCAGTCTTCGGCTTCATTCTAAGCTCCCTCTTCCTAGTGACGGCATCCTTCTTCGTGGTCGTCGACATGCTGAGAAATGCCGACCATACGTACTATCAAGCCTTCTAGTTGAGGAAACACGGCATGGTGCTTTCGCACAGGAAGCACATGGGAAAAGGAATTTGGAACAATGTGTATTTGGCCGGAGATTTTAGTTCAAAAAGAAACCGTGAGGAAAAGGATGCCAAGAATAGCCAAGACAAAAGCGAAGAATGCTATGGAGAATAAGACAACAAACGAGAAAACCTTCCTCGAAGAAAACCCCGCATATTCTTTCATCAAGATGGCAACTACTATCAGGCCTATGATGCCCATTACATTGGCCATTCCCATTGTGAGATAGTGAGGAATGGCATCTTTCTTCCATCCAAAAACCGCTGCTCCGATAGCCAGGCCAATAAGGGGGGACGCGATTACAAACAAGATTAAGAACGTGAGAATTAG
>JBHIFI010000066.1:0-8891 GCA_046761005.1 Thermoplasmata archaeon | reverse complement strand
CCGGGCCTCCAGCGGGACCAGGATCCCACATGTCACCAAGACCGGAAGCTGTGCCAACCCTGACCTGATAGTCTGTCTGGGGCTGACCCTCTGGATCGAAATAACTCCATTCGAAGAGAGGATTGGCACTCAGGATGTGCATAATTTCAGCGGAGCCTTCTGGATAGCCGTCGACAAGGATGTCTCGAGCCTCGGGCAAAATGTTGCCTGGTCCGCTTCGAGTGACGTTCAGGTCATAGGTGTAACCAGCTCCAAATCCTCCCGCGGCCTCAAGGACCAAGACATAATAGTCGCCTGGCGGATAGCCCACAGAATTCCACACGATCAGCGATGCCGATCCCCCTCCAGAATCATCATCAAAGTCAATCAGAGTCACTCCATCGGTCTCGAAAAGGAATAGCACCGTGTCACAGGGAGCTCCCAAATTGGAAGTCCTGATGAAATATGTATCTCCTGGCGTGATCGTGAACCATACCCAATCTGGGTCACTAGGAACGTGGAAGTTATGGCTCTGAATCGTCCCGTCTGTAGGAATAGGATTCGCCTCTGCAGGATCGTTGTCTGGCTCGTAGGCGTCTCCTCCCGGCGGCGTTGAGGTCGTTATATTGATGTCGTAGGTGTATGCGAGACCACTCCGGTCGTTGAACTCGACGACTTTGACATAGAAGATATCGCTCACTGTGGCAAGCCACACGATTTTGGATGCCAATCCAACGCCTCCATCATCATCCTCGTCCAGGACAGTAACCCCGTCCGTGTCGATCAGATAGATGTAGGTATCCGCATCGACAAGATTGTGGGTCTCTATTGTATGGAGATTCCCGGATAGGGCTATGAACTGGACCCAGTCGGGGTCTCCAGCAAAATGGAAGTTATGGCTCTGAATTGTCCCGTCTGTGTCAATAAAACTCGCCTGCGCGGGGTTGTTGTCGGGTTCGTAGACATCTCCCCCTAGTGGTATCATCGATTCCGTCACATTGATATCGTATGAATAGCCCGGGCCACCATCACCGCCAAACTCGGTGATTTCGACATAGAAGAGATCATCCCTTGGGGGGAAGAACACAATCTTCGAGGCCAATCCCAATCCTCCATCATCATCCTCGTCCAGAACCGTAGTCCCGTCCGTGTCGACTAGATAGATGTAGGTATCTGCAAGAATGAGGTTATGGGTCTCGATGACATAGTAATTGGCGGACAGGGCCGGGAAGATAACCCAGTCCACATCACCAGCAACATGGAAAGTGTGGGTCTGCAATGTTCCGTCTGTGGGAATGGGACTCGCCTGGGCGGGTGTATCGTCGGGCTCGTATGGATCTTGTGCCCTCACATTCTCGCCCATGAGGCTCACCAACCCCACAAGAGAAAAAGAAACCAATGTTAAGACCAACATAATCGATATCGTTCGCAATTCCAGCTCACTACTTTTTCTTCCTTCACTCCTCATCACAATCCCTTCCAATTCACTCATTCCGCCCAACCTCTCTCCTCTTTACCCCGCATCCTCTGCCAGCTCCAGCTTTTTCCAGCAAATCATCCTATCCCAGGATGAACTCCTAACATGAACAAAGCATCAGCGTATTAAAAAGCATCGTAGGTACTAGGCGGAAATCAAGTCAAGGACACTCCAATCTTTCGTTGAATCGGCTGATTGTCTTTTCGAATGTGCACACGATATCTTGCAGATGGACTGATGAGCATTGGCATGCCTGCGATTGTTACCCTGTTCTCCGAGCGGTGAGAAGGACATCGACGCATTTCTCGGATCTCGATTTGGTGAACACATTCGTAAAAATATGAACTGCTAGCGGAAAAATGATTAAGACAATCAATCTGAAGTCAGGCTTGCAGTCGGTCGTTTTCTTTCGTATCCCTCCAGCCTTTCTGCTAGCGCATATGCTATGAGCGGCAAGGCTATAGTCGCGTCACAGTAGCATGTCGTCATTCTGCTTTCCGCGGACTCCTTCCCCCAGGAGATTGCTTCCTCAAGCGTCGCGCCACTCAGCCCTCCCCACTGCGGTGAATCCATGGTTATCTGAACTGCATACTTGTGAGGATAATATGACTCATTTGTACCCTTCCTCCTAAGTCTTTTGTCTTCCTTTCCTGGGACTTCACGACTCTCGTAGAGAAGATCTGCGGCAGCAGCGAACAGTTGGATGAAATCCTTCGGCACTCCTCCACCTATGAAAATGACACCTGTGTCTTCTATCTTCTCAGCCAGCCTCGTGAACTCGACGTAGTCCTTCACGTTGTCGATGGTTATATTGTGACCCTTGGAACGGGCTATGAGGGCGGCATCTCCGTATGGGCTATCGACAATCGCGGGACAATATACTGGAACGTTTTGCATCGCTGCTACTGAAACTATGCAATCGATTCCCCTGCGCGCGAGCCAGCGCCCGAAGGATTCGAGAAGCTCCCGCGAAGAGTAGTTGTAATTCTCTTTCAGTTCCATCATGAACTCGCATATTTGATTGGTCATCTCAAGATAATCGCTTTCCTTTCCCACGATGTCGTAGTAGCGGTTGTAGCCCTGCTCGAACAGCTGGGCGTCGGTGGAGCCCGCATGCTGGCCCTCAAGATGATAATAGTTGAACCCCATGGCCTCCACTATGTCTTCCGAGATGTTGGCACCCGTGGACACCAGCACATCTACGTAACCTTGCTCGATGAACCACTTTATTATCTTCCACTGGCCCGCCGTTGAAAGGGAACCTGCGTAGCCAAACATGATCGTCACAGACTCATCGCGAATCATATCTTCTACGATGTCAATTGCCCTACCGAGTGTTCGCCCCTGATAGGCAGTTTTGCTCATTGCCTTGAGCAGATTCGAAATACTCTGTCTCTTCACATCCAAGCTCTCAACAACAGATTTCATTGGGAAACCATATCTGATGCCCATCTATTTTGTTTTCGTTCGGTCTCAAGCACGATGTACTCTGCACTCTTGAAAGGTCTTAATGTTGATCAACTTCAAGGGATGGGCTGGCATCTCTTTCGATAGCTTTTTCTCTCTCCCATCACTTCGCTTGCTCATGGGATTGAAGACAAGAATGGCTATGGCTATAGCCCTCCTTTTTGCCCTCATTTTTGCGGTGATGATGGCGTTCACCTATTACCTGACTGTCATAGGATATATCACCGGTATTTTCATCCTCCTCGTCCCTTTGATACTCACCATCCTCATAATCGTCCTTCAATGGGGAGTCTCTCCTCTCATCATACGCTGGATATACAAGATTAGGTGGGTAGATCCTGGAAGCTTCGATCCAAAGATAGGGGAATTCATTCGAGAGACATGCCGCGAAAAGAGGATCAAGGAACCCCGATTTGGAATTGTTTCGGACGACAACCCAAACGCCTTCGCATTCGGTTGGACGAGGAACAAAGCTCACCTAGTTCTCACCCGCGGCATAGTCAAGTACTGCGATGAAGAGGAGCAGAAAGCGGTCGTTGCCCATGAGCTAGGTCACATTGCCCACAACGATTTCGTTGTCATGACAGTGATAGGTGCCATTCCAGTTCTCTTCTACGTGATAGCTCGTAGTTGCTACTACACGATTAGGTACAGCAGGGGCGGCGGTCACGACAGAGGAAAGGTCGCTGCCTTCGTTGGTCTAGTCGCCGCGGTTTCTTTCCTTGTTTATCTGCTCAGCCAACTGGTAGTCCTTCTTGTTTCGAGGTACAGAGAGTACTATGCTGACGACTTCTCAGCCGGTACTACACGAAAGCCAAATGCACTCTCCTCCGCGCTGGTTAAGATTGCTTACGGTTTAGCGTATGAAGGCCTTGGCGAGAAGTCTGAAAAGATGCACGACAAGTACGAGAGCGCCCTTATGATATTCAACTCAAAGATGGCAAGAGCCCTCGCTGCTAAGTCGGCGGACAAATATGGGAAGGTTTCAAAGGAGAGGATAAAGAGAGCCATGGCCTGGGACGTGTGGAATCCCTGGGCCGCTTACCTTGAGCTTCAAATGACTCACCCACTGCCCGCCAAGAGAATCGTTGCTCTCGGGAAGAAAGCGAAGGAGCTAGGTCAGCCTCCTTTCGTCGAGTTCGACCTTGGAAAGCCCGAGAGCTACTGGGACGACTTCTTCAAGGACGTGTTTGCGAGGGGCGGTTGGCTTTTCGCATTCCCAGTCGCCTTCATCGTGTGGTGGTATCTGGGAAGCTTCCTCCTCACCCTAGGATCGTTTCTCCTTTTTATGGGAGTGGTCCTCACACTATATCTGAAGTTCTATCGTTATCCCAAGAGTTTTCCTTCAATCAATGTGAGCGACCTCGTTCAGAATCCAAAGGCAAGCCCCGTCAGGGGGATTGGGGCAAAGTTGGAAGGAAAGGTCATCGGCCGAGGGCAGCCGGGCCTCTTCTTTTCTGAGGATTTGAAGATTGACGACGGTACGGGACTCCTCCTTCTCGACTACCGCAGTATCTTCAAACTGATAGACTTTCTTGTCGGTGTGTTTGAGACGGAAGAGAGGGTGGGAAAGGAGATTCAAGTCGAGGGCTGGTACAGGAGGTCAGTTGTGCCATATCTGGAGATTTACTGCATGGAAATCCAAAAAAAGAGGATCAGGATATGGAGACCCAGTATCGAAGTCGGTGGAGCAGTTTTCCTCACCCTTTTGGGCTTCTTCTTCCTTCTGCTGTTGTTTCTCGTCTGAGGCATCGCGAAGTTCTTCCTAGAACAATCAGGAGGAAAGCTCACCGCTCAGCTGTTTCCGAGGACTTGCTCAAATATGATGTGTACACCACTCCCGCGTAGAAGATGATAAGAGCACTGACTGCGAGGAAGCCAACGAGAGCGGGCGGGTCAAACGTCATACCTCTCATACCTCCCGCCAGTCTAGCCAGTTGCCAGCTGATGCAGTAGTCAGCCACAAGGAATTCTGAGAGGGCGATGAGGTCCAGCATATGAAACAAGCGGTGCGGAATCCGCTTTTCTTCAACTGCTCTCACTAGAACCAGACGACCAACTATGATGCTTCAAAGGCCAATAGGTCATACCGAGAGTCAAACTAATGAAGATTATCAGACCTGATAATCTTTCGGAAAATCCTAAATGAATGGGATGTAAATCGATGAGCGGTTCATGTCAAGCAAATCCACACTCGCTCAGAGAGTCTCTATGAAAATGAAGGTTTGCCTCGTCGGTGACCCTGCTGTCGGAAAAACAAGTCTAGTGAGGAGGTTCGTTTTCGACACCTTCGATCCAAAGTACTTCTCTACCATAGGAACGAACATATGGAAGAAGAAACTGCACCTGACCCATCCGCTAAATGATAACGAGGTAGATGTGGACATGATCATATGGGACATAATGGGTCAGAAACAGTTCAGAGACCTCCTGAGGGACGCCTATTTCTTCGGTGCAAAGGGAGTCATCGTGGTATGCGATTGCAGCAAGAGAGAGACATTCGACAAGCTAGTTCACTGGATTGAAGCGGTCACCGAGGTAACGGGAGACATTCCCAAGTTTCTTATAGCGAACAAAGTAGACCTTGGCAAAATGGCATTCGAAGAGGAGGAGTTAGCTGACCTCGCGAGGACCTATGAATGCCCCTATCAAATGACTAGCGCAAAGACCGGGGAATTTGTCGAGGAGGTCTTCTCAGATCTCGCGCAGAGGATTGTTCAAAAGAGATTTGATGATGCTCAAGCGAGCCTAGATGAAGCAGAAAAGATTCTCACATCGAATCCCGGCGACATCGATACACTCTATATGAAAGGGGAAGCACTCGTCATCCTGGAGAGGTTCGATGAGGCCATAGACGTTCTCCACGAAGTTACCAGGCTGAACCCGAACTACCCCGATGTCTGGGGTCTAAAGGCAGAGGTTTTCAGCAAGCTGGGCGACGAAAAAATGGCTACGCTCTGTAGTGCCAGAGCCTAGGCCGCCTGTGGTTCTGCGGGCATCTCCTCGCTCTTCCCTTTTAGAATCCCGTAGGTTATCAATCCGAGAATCGCAATCATGGTCAGGAACGCCGAGAAGCAGAAATCGCATATGGCCTGGATGACGAATATTTCGATCGCTGTCAGATATATCGAGAAGGCGGTACCGACAACCGAGAAGATGAGTATGTAGGTTGGGAATTTCTCCACGAAACCTAGGTCCAGATAGTAAAGCCTCAGGAAGGAGAGGGAGAAAATCACAAGATATCCTATCAATCCGATGAGAGCGACTGGGACACTGAGAATTGTGCTGTACGGACTGGTCCAGACTTCGTAGCATTCGCCTCCTGTCGGACACCAACCCTCATTGGCATTGAAATGGACGTAGGTGAGATAGCCAGATAGACCGAAACCTATGAGGGAGAGTATGAGAATGAGCCTGAGGATTAGCTCCTCTCTATAAATTCGTGTGTACATGCTCACTCCTTATTGGCTCAGCAGCTCGTTAAAGACAGAAGCAATCTCATTGTAGGAAGCTATACCGCCATGATCGTACTTTACTATCCCTTTCGATGGATCCTCTACTAGGTCAATAATGAACAGTTGGGGAGTCCCCCGGATTTTGTAGGCACTCGCTGCGTCACTTATATCTAGCGAATGTATCCAATCCGATCCGGGATGTTCTCCGACGAAATCTATGAGGTCTTCGACAGTGTCATCTTTTTTGATGTCGATAGAGACGAAGTTGACATCTACGCTGTAGGTTTGATAGAGTTGCTCCATCGTTGGTATGAAATCGATGCAGTATTTGCAGGTAGTTGAGAAGAATTCCACAAAGACCAACTCACCGTAGAAGGATGTTGGAAGCGTATATCTCGTGCGTGAAATGACGTCTTCTACCGTGAAGCCAGGTGCCTCTTGGCCTACCATAGACTCTCGAGGTCCCTTGTAGACAAAGGCAAGGACAACAATGATCGCGATGGCCAATACACTCGCCGCAAAAACGACACCCTCCCGCCTGCTGACGCCTCTTCGCGTCTTCGTCCTTATTTTCTTCCTCTGCTCCTTGGAAATGTGGGTGTCCACTTCCTCACCAGGGTGAACCTTCCTCAGATGCCTCTCCAGGTTCTCTGTCTTCACGGGACTCCCACAAATAGGGCATCTTCTCATCTTGGCCATAACGTTCCAGCCTGTAATAGATACAATACCCTGGGCTGATAATGAAGTTTTCGGAAACCTCATTTGTTGTAACTGGAGGGAAAATATCAATAAGGACCGGTCTCTTGAGTAGGACGATGGAGCGTTCGCCTACTAGGCAGGACTTCACCTATCCAAAGGCCTTCCTATTCCTCAGACTCGCCCTTTTGTTGATGGTTGTGGTCGCCCTCCTGATGCTGACCTCCTTCTTCTCCCTTTTCGGTCTTTGGCCGATTTTCTTTTTCAGTATCCTCCTCATCTATCTTGTGATTGTTGGCGTATCTCCGCTCCTCACCAATCATTGGGTCACACTGACGAGGCTCGTGCTCAGGCAGGGTCTGTACTTCAAGGTTTCAATTCCCTATACAGATATAGAGTCCATAGAGACGACGAATGAGGCTGCGAAGTACGGAGTGAGATCCTCCTGGCTCAAAGAGAAGGTCTATATTGCCACTTCACAGAGGGGACTGGTTTCCATAAGACTGAGGAATCCAATACGCTTCTTTCTCATTCTGGGTAAGTCTGCAAGGGAGCTCATTGTTAGCGTAAACGAACATGAGAAGTTCGTGGATGCTGTCAGAGAGAGAATGGAGCTACTCCCGCCAGTCGAGTCCAACCGTGCTTACGCCAAGCTTAGGTATTAGCCCGAGTCTCCTCTTGTGAACGCTTTTGTCCACCCTCTCAATGACTTGCTGTACTTTCGCTGCATCCAACTCCGTCCTTTCGATAATCTCCTCTGCGCTGAAGCCGAGTTCGATTCCAAGCAGGACAGAATCAAGCTCTTCGTAGGATATCCCCAACTCCTGCTCGTCGAACTGGCCCGGCCAGAGGGCGGCAGATGGTTTCTTTTCTATCAAGCTATCCGGAATGCCGATCTCCCTTGCGAGCTCTATCACCTGGGTCTTGTATAGGTCACCTATGGGAAGAATGTCCGAAGCTCCATCTCCGAATTTCGTGAAATAGCCAGTAAGCAACTCGCTCTTGTTGCTCGTTCCGGCAACGATGCAGTTCGTGGAATGCGCGATATTGTACAAAACAATCATCCTGCACCTGGCCTTTATGTTGCCTAATCTCGTCTTATCTTCCGCACATTCCAAAGATAGAAAGGACTGAACGAAATCGTCTATGAAAATGATCTGAAAGGATATTCCCAGTGACTCCGCCAGCTCCTCTGCATCCGTCCTATCCTTCTCTGCCGTATCCTTATCTGGAAGATGAATGCCAGTCGTCTTCTCGGGACCTATTGAGCGGGCGCAGAGTTCTGCAACGACTGACGAGTCCAGTCCACCGCTCATCCCAATGACGATACCCTCCATCCCAGAAGTACGCACATAATCCTTGATGAACCTGCCTATGACAGTCAAATACTCCTTCTTGAACCTGGGCATGAGCGCCATTGGTCCACCGAACGAATGGCCGATAAAAAGGGTTTCGCTTCCGATTCCAGAGAGGTGAGTGAAGACCTTCGAGACACTCACGGTAATCATCAATATTCCGGCGATCATAAGCGGTAGTGGACAACCGCCCGCTGAGATGGAGAGGAGATACGTGAGAGCAGTCGTCCAAGCGAGGAATGTGCACAAAATCTATGAGGCCGGCAAGATACGTGTTCATGCTCTGAAGGGGGTATCTCTTGAAAACCAGAGAGGGGAGATGGTTTCAATCATGCGACCATCATGTTGCGGAAAAACCACTCTTCTGAATTGCTTTTCTGACTTGGATGAGATTTTTGAGGGAGAGGTTAAGATAGATTGCATATCGTTGAGCGGGATGACCGATGACGCAAAGACTGAGTA
>JBHIFI010000065.1:0-9257 GCA_046761005.1 Thermoplasmata archaeon | reverse complement strand
CGCCGAGGGGGAGATTTGAACTCCCGCGGTGCAGAGCACCAGTGGCTCTCTCGACACGGTTCTCGAGGCCACCGCCTTAGACCGGACTTAGCTACCTCGGCTTCGCAGAAAAGTTATTAGAGAAAGCGGAAATAACACTATCGGTATGAAGCTCCATGTTGAACTCCTTCCTTCGGGTGAGAGGAAGATTATGAAGTTCGCGGATGCGGTGAACGGATTCGATGTTGTTGATGCTCTCGGTCTGAAGCCGGATGCCTACCTTCTGGTCAGAGATGGTCGCCCGATACCAATGGACGAGAGTTTGAGAAATGGCGACAGAATCAAGCTGATAAAAGTAGCATCTGGTGGCTGAGGGCGAACATATATAATGATGAGATAATTCCCACGAGTGTTTCCATGGACTCAGAGGACGAGATGCTCAAGTCGCTAGGCATGAAGGACATCGACGAGCTTTTCGAGGATATCCCCGAGGAGATGAGGATCGAGGGGATAAATCTCCCGCCAGGAAAGAGCGAGATGGGGGTTCTCAATGAAATCGAGAGTCTTCTCTCTAGGAATAAGAACATCAAGGAGATGCCCACTTTTCTGGGAGGAGGGGTTTACAATCATTACGTGCCATCGCTCGTCGATGAGATTCTCTCACGATCGGAGTTCTACACATCGTACACGCCATATCAAGCAGAGGCGAGCCAGGGAATGCTTCAGGCTCTATTTGAATATCAGAGCATGATATGCGAGTTAACGGGGATGGAGGCGGCGAACACGTCCATGTACGACTGGTCGACAGCGATAGGCGAAGCAGCATTGATGGCGGCCCGCCTCACCCGAAAAAGAGAGATAGTCGTCCCCAGGGCGATGCACTGGGACAAGCACAGCGTCCTTGCGAATTACTGCAAGGGACCTGGAATCAGAGTCAAGGCATTCGACTATGACAATGAGACGGGAAAGATAGACCTTGAGCATTTGAGAAGTCTGGTTGCCGAGGACACGGCTGGCGTTTACTTCGAGAATCCCAACTTCTTTGGCGTTATCGAGGATGATGTTGAGGCAATAAAGGATGCCGCAAAGGACAGCATTCTCATCGTTGGTGCGAATCCAATCTCCCTCGCATTGCTTAGGCCGCCAAGCGACTATGGTGCTGACATCGTTGTCGGTGAGGGTCAGCTTCTTGGTTCCTATCCGAACTTTGGCGGGCCGCTCTTGGGGATTTTCGCATGCCTTCAAAAGCACGTGAGGAAGATGCCTGGCCGCGTGGTCGGAATCACTCTTGACGCGGACGGAGAGCGAGCCTTCTGTATGACCCTACAGACGAGGGAGCAGCACATTAGACGGGAAAAGGCGACCAGCAACATCTGCTCCAACGAATCCCTCATGGCAGTGGCCTCTGCCGTATACATCTCGGTCCTGGGAAGAAACGGATTGAGGGAAGTTGCGAACGAGTGCGTTATAAGAGCGAGGCATGCGATGAGGCGGATAGGATCTCTCAGTAACTTCCTCGCTCCCGCTTTCGCGGCAGAGCATTTCAACGAGTTCGTGGTTAAGTCCAAGGTTCCCTACGATGCTGTCCACAAGTATCTCCTCGATTCGGGAATTCATGGCGGGCTCCCCCTCAAGCCTTATTTTCCGGAACTCGAAGAGTCGGCGCTCTTCGCATTCACTGAAACGCACACGACATCTGACATCGACCGACTCGTTTGGGCATTGGAGGGGGTCAGATGAACTATCACCAGGCTCGCTACAGGGTCCCGCTCATACTCGAGTTCGAGGACACAGTTGGGGACTCGGAATTTGAGAGCGAGCTTCCAGAGCCTCTTCTGAGAGAGGATCTGAACATTCCCAACTTGCGGGAGTTCGAGCTCACCCGCCACTACCTAAGGCTGAGCCAGATGAACTTCGGCGTGGACACGGGATTCTATCCTCTCGGTTCATGCACGATGAAGCACACGCCCAAGATTCTCGAGAGGATAGCCACTTCTTCGAAGGCGAGATTTCTGCATCCCCATCAGGACTGGTCTACTGTTCAAGGGGCGCTTCAGATTCTGTACGAGCTTCAGGGCATGCTCGCCACAATTGGTGGTGTGCATTCCGTCACGTTGCAGCCCGCTGCTGGGGCGCATGGCGAGTTCACGGGTCTTCTGATCGCCCGCGCATATCACGAGGACAGGGGCGAGGAGAGAACGCAGGTCGTCCTACCAGATTCCGCCCATGGAACGAATCCAGCGAGCGCCTCCATGTTAGGTTTTGAGGTGATTGAGATTCCATCCAAGGATGGTCGCGTAGATCTATCGGCATTAGAGAATAGTGTGGGAGAGAAGACCTCAGCGTTCATGATTACCAATCCAAACACGCTGGGGCTTTTTGAGAGCGACATCCTCCAGATCGCAAGGATAGTCCACGAAGCGGGAGCTATCCTGTACTACGACGGAGCTAACTTGAACGCAATAATGGGAAGGACAAACCCTGGGAGGATGAACTTCGACATCGTTCATTTCAACCTTCACAAGACATTCGCGACGCCTCATGGTGGTGGAGGTCCTGGTGCCGGCCCAATAGGCGTTGTGGAAAAGCTGGATGAGTTCCTTCCCGTACCTATTGTTGCATACGATGGAGAGAGATACTACTTAGACTACGACCGCCTGAAGAGCGTTGGGAAGGTCCGCTCCTTCCTAGGCAACTTCGCTGTTCTCCTGAAGGCATACGCTTACATCAAGCTTCATGGCGGAGATGGCCTCAAGCGGATATCAGAAAGAGCCGTCCTTAATTCCAACTACCTGAGTTCTAAGCTTAGGGAGATTCTCGATCTTCCCTTTGAGGGGCTCAGGAAGCACGAGTTCGTCGTCAGCGCTTCTAGGCTGAAAGAAAAGGGCGTTAGAGCAAAGGATGTGTGCAAGCGACTCATCGATTTTGGCTTCCATCCGCCAACCGCTTATTTCCCGCAACTCGTTGATGAGGCGTTGATGATAGAGCCCACGGAAAGCGAGACGAAGGAGACGCTTGACAGATACGCGAAGGTCATGGAGGAGATTGTGAAGGGGGACCCAGAGACAACGAGAAACGCTCCGCATAACGCCTCTGTGAAGAGGGTGGACGAGGTCGCTGCAGCCCGGAAGCCCGTACTCAGCTTCAAAATGATGGGAAAATGATATTCTCGTTTTCGAGGCTCCTAATGAGTATGTACGCCCAGTCTAGCTTTCTCGCTTTGGCCTTCACGTCCTTTCCCTTCTTCCTCGGTTTTTCGAAGTCAAAACCCACGAGCTTTATCTCCCTCGCGCCGAAATGATCGGCTATGTAGACAGCTCTGTCCCCATCCGTGAAGCCGCCGAAGTTGTATATCCCTTCTATGGGCTCCGCTTGTGTTGTTCCTATAACGGGCCCCTCGAAGCTCTCCACGTGTTTTTCTAGCGCGGGAATGTTACCGCCATGTGCGTGGATTATCGCGACTGAACCGAGGGAATTAGCCCGCAGGAGGTCCTCAATCTTTCCATCGAGGTCAGTGGTGAAGGCATCTGGAACTATGCCCTTTTCCAGGAGGACTGATGTGGCTTCGTCGGCGGAAATGACTACTCCGCTTAGGTCCTTGACCTGCCGCTCAAGAGATTCCGCATCTCCAGCGATGGTCACGTATTCACCCTCGATCATCGATTGCAAATCATGTACTGAGAAAGGCCTTTTCTTCAGTAGGCCTGAAAGTACCACCGCCGACCGCTCGTCCTCCTCACGACTGTAGCCAAAATCTGCTAGAATCTGAGAGTAAGATGCTTCCCAGCGAGAGAAATCCATCCTCATCCATCCTAATGTCGCCAGAGGTCCTCTGTGGGAACTCTCGGTGCTATGATGCGATAGATTGCCAGGCCGAGCACGGTTATCACGAGGCCGAAGACAATCTCGACGGTGATTACCGTGGTCATGTATGGATCGATGGGAGTAACGATAAGCCGGATGGCTTCGAAGAATATCAGTGTCAGGAAGCTTACGACTAGCCAGAAGACCATGACTGGAACGAAGGAGGCGGGGAACTTCCTTCTCTTCATATAGGCGCCCACAACATTTCCCAATTCATAGACGAACATGGCGAGAATGAACCACCATATGGACGTAAAGAAGAAGAGGAAGATTGCCAAGGCTGTCCCCTCGACGTTTGGCGCAGTCGCCACGGAGACACCGCCAAAGATTCCCACAAGTATCAGCACGACAGTAACGCTTTGAAAGATTATTGTGAAATCCCCCGACATGATGGAGCTTCTGAGTCCGCTGACCCTTTCCCTAATCAGCGCAATCGTTGTTCTCAGGAATCCCTCTTCAAAGTGAATCCTGGAGAACATATATAGACTGAGAACGAGTGCGATGAGTCCTGGGGCGAGGGCGGGAAGTGTAGGAACGACTTCCACACCGCTCACGAGCAGCGCGTAGACGAAGGGGATTATGTTCAAGAATCCGAGAATGAATAGAACTATGGCCAAGGGAGTTCCGAATCGCCTCTTTACCTTCTCGTCCTTGAGCGCCCTGATCAGGCTGTAGTACGCGCCCTCTATCTCCGGATTCTGCTTTACATATACCCTCTTCACGTGGTTGACCTTGATCCTGGAAGCTATTATGGGAAATATCTGCTCATCCTCCGCGCCATCACTGACAAGAAATGCGTAGTTGGGCTGGACCTCATCGAGAACTTCATTGAGCTGTCTGGTAAGCTCTCTATCGGACTTATAGCCCACATCCTTGTCCCCGGATATCAACGCGACTTCGGCGGATATGCCTTTCTCAACTAGTTCGTCGTACATGGAAACGGCTGATAGAATTGTGTTGACATCGGCATCTTCTGGATCCGCCAGGCCGAGCTTCATTGCCGCCGCTAGGTTGTCATCCTTTCCAATCACAGGACCTGGGATCCCGGCCTTGGCGCCGATGTCATCATCTCGGTCGACGCAAAGGACAAGGGCTTTCATACCAGTTGCTTTATCGCGAGAGGGGGTATATGAAACTATCTAACTCGTTCTTCGATAACTGCGTCGAAACGATTATATGTTCAGAAAAGATAATACAAGAAGACCCATGCCAGAGGAAGAGGAAATTGAGGATGTTATAGATTCCATCCGCGACCTGGGTAACGTTGCGGACCTGGTTCGATGTCCGAACTGCGGGGAAGTGACGGAAACCACAAAGAATGTTTGCGAGTCTTGCGGTTACCTAATCCGAGGTCCGAAGCGGGGCGAAGAAAAGGAGTCGCCGGTCGAGGAGAAGGAGTTCCAGGAACGACTGACGATGACCCTAAAACCCGTGATTCCTTCAAAGCCCAAGGTGGTCCCCTCTTCTGAAAGGGTGGAGCGGGAGAAGACTCCTGAGGTTATGCCTGAAATCTCGGAGCTTGTGGAGTCGTTGAAGACCGCTTTGGAACCCCTCGAGGAGGCGAAGTTGCCGAGGAGAATCGCAAGAAGGACACCCGCTCACTTTCCAAGGAGAAGTAACCAGCTTGTCATATTCTCGACCCTCATCTTGATCGCAGGGATTGCCACCTATCTTCTTTCCTTCTTCTTGGTTTCTGATAGAATGCTTGCTGGAGCTGCAATGGTCCTCGGAGCCTTGCTCATCGTCATCTTCGGCAATGTTGCGGTGGAGAGCGCTCTCGCATCGAGGCGTCCTGTTCTCGCCGCGGAAGGGCCAAGAAGAAAGATGATTCAGTACGCTTGCCCCGTCTGTAAGGCTCCGTTGAAGGAGGAGGAGCTCGAGTGCCCGATATGTGGATCGACCTTTGAATCCTAGGATATAGAGGGGGTGTTGGGATGGAGATTCGATGGCACGGACACGCGTGTTTCGAGATTTCCAACGATATCACCGTTGTGACGGATCCTCACGATGGCAGGTCGATAGGGATAAGACAGCCAAACGTCATCGCTGACTTGGTGCTCATATCGCACGACCACTTTGACCACAACTGCTCTCGTATCGTTAGGGGGAATCCCAAGGTGATAGAGTCGGACTTCAAGGGAACGGTAAAGGGAGCGCGGATAACCTCGATTGAGACATATCATGACAAATCCAAGGGGGAGAAGAGAGGGATGAACAGGGTCTTCTTCCTAGATATGGGGGGCACCAAGTTCTGCCACCTGGGAGACCTAGGCCATATTCCTGCCGAGGAGAAAGTCTCCAAGATGAGGAGTATGGATGTACTCTTCGTTCCCGTGGGCGATGTCTTCACTATCGGGGCCAAGGATGCTGCGGAGATCGCAAAGAGCGCGAGACCTAGAATCTGCGTTCCCATGCATTACCGGGTCGGGGGACTCTCCCTATCAATAAGGCCGGTGGACGATTTTCTGGGCTATTTTCCCGAGGAGCAAATAATCCGCGTCGGGAATCAGGTCTCCTTCGAACAGGAGGACCTTGGTGGGAAGATGAACATCTGGGTTTTTTCCTTGTAGTCCTCTAGAGAAGTAGTCAATAAAGTACCAGTCCGTCCTCTATCCTTCCGATTTCTATTGGAGTGGTCGTGGTTCCCACAACCGCCCCTTTGCTATTGGCCACGAGGCAAGCACCCAGATAAGTCGTCCCGTAGTTTGCCGTAGCTATCGTAGCGGGGACTCTGAGAACCTCCTCCAGCAACTTCTTCTCTTCATCGGCTATCTTGGGATGACAGACAACGCCCTTGTTTGTCGCGACCGCCACAGAACCTACGGTCTTCAAGCCCGCAATCGTTCCCTTGACCACGGGAACCTGAAAGGTATCTTCTAGCAAATTGACCGCATTTCTTCCAAAGCCGGGATGGACGAGGGCACCGTTGTCATTGCAGAGGATGTTGTTCCCCACCGCGTTCAGCTTGTGGTTTATCTCAGCTGGCTTGAGCTTCTTCAGTTCGCTCATTTCCTTCTCAGTTGCAAAATTTGTGACGATGGAACCATAGGAGTTGGAACGTACGAGAGAACCCAGAATGGTCGAGCCACCAATCGTTGTGAGCACCGCTTCGACACCTAGGCTTTCAGCCGCTTTCCTTACGACTTTAGCGGGAATGCTGGGATTGCAGAGAACATATCCTTCGTTAGCGGAACAATAGACGCCTATGTAGGGATTACCAGAAAAATCCAACTTGGTAATCAAGAAGACCTCCTCAGCCCTCCGGAAGGGAAACTTCTACCAGACCATCCTCGAACTTGATGACTCTAACTCTTATCTTGTTGGGAGGCTTCTCAATCCCTCTCGACCAAACAGCCTCATTCACGCGCGCGTCTATCCAGATGTCTTCAGGGCCCGCCTTCATGTGCCTCATGACGTACTCCTTGATTGCCTTGACCGCTCTCGGGGCTCTCTTTTTCCTCGGAACATTGATGACCTTTCTCAGCGGGATTGTGAAAACCCTCTCGATCTCTTCCTCCGCCAGGGAATCACCTCTTGAGGTGTCCGCGTCTCCAGAGCCTTCTCTTGGGGTGCCTGAGGAATCTTCTACTGGTCCTCTGGATGACCCATGCGGGAACCCTTCGATTCCTCTTCGTCGCCTTCATGAGCCTGAGCTTTCTTCCGAGGGGTTTGTTTCTCGCCATGACTATTTCCTCTCTATCTTGATTTCTCTCTTCTTCGGCATGACCTTTCTAAGTATCTCTCTTAGTGTTGCATCATCTACGACGGATTGAACTCTTCCCGCCTGAACTAGGGATATCAGCTGATTCTCCACACCCCGCGCAACATCGGGATATGCCAGGGCAACCCTTCCCAATCTCTCCCTGGCCTCAGACGAGAGAATCTTTCTCAGGAGCGTCTGCCTTTGAGCCTCGATCTGCGCAGCCTGCTCCTCCTCTATGAGCTTCTGCTCTTGCTCCCTCTGAAGCTGCTCAAGCCTTTTCCTTCTGATTGCCTCAAGCTCCTCTTCTTCTTCCATGCTCAACCTCAAAGGTACTTCGTGAGTTCAGGATCGTCCTTTGCCATTTCCTTCAATATCTCGTGCGAAGCATTGTCTAGAAGGCTCTGACCTGCAGGAGATACGACCCTCCCCTTATTCTCGACGACGGACACATAGCCAAGCTCCTCTAGCTGCTTCAGGCAGAACCTTGCTATAGCTCGGCTGCCAGATCTCGCCCTGTATGGCTTCGACCCCCTGTCCTCCTTCCCGCCAAAGAGAGCCGCTAATCTCTCCGAACCTATGGGACCCTTCAGATAGACCTTCCTCAGTGCGGCGGCAAGCCTCGAATACCACCAGTCATCGTTCGCGGGGCTTTTCTCCTTGTGAACGCCCGTTTTTGCGTATGCGCTCCACTCAGGCGGGTCTACCTTGGCCTCTTTCTTGAAATGCTCAGTGATTCTAGCGATCAGTCTGTCTGCGGGAACGTCATGGACGGTGGTCATTGAATCCAATCCTCGCGGACTGAAATATAACCAATGTCTGATATTAAACGTTTCTGTTTCTCAGCCAGACGTCCACAGTTCTCATGATGAGAATGGCATCTACAACCTGCCGAGAGCAGTACGAAACGCTCACTGATCACTTCTCTTTAGCGGGCAACCTCACTTCGACCCCCGCATCTCTCACCAGAAAGGAGCACCTTAAGGTTATTATTCTTGATTTGCATTTGGGTATCGGTCGGTTCCATGACTGCCCGGATCAAGACGTATGTTGGAGGTCTAGATGAGCGGATGGAGGGCGGAATACCAGAGAAGCATCTGACACTGATATGTGGCCGCGCGGGTACGATGAAGTCCAGCATTGCCTTCAACATCCTCTACAACAATGCCAAGGAGAACGGCATGAGAGGGGTATACCTCACACTGGAGCAGAACCGAAAGAGCCTAGTCGACAGCATGGTAAGGATAGGAATGGACCCAAGGAAAATCACGGGCAAAGGGGGCATCGTAGTGGTGGACATGGCCCGCCTGCGGAAGGAGCTCGCCGATCAGGACAAGCAGGCCGAGATAAACTGGCCGCAGTCGATACTCACAACCGTGAATAACTATAAGATGAAATACGGCTGCAACCTCTTCGTATTGGATTCTCTCGCTGCCTTGTACTCGATTACCGACTTCCAGCAACCTAGGAGCGATGTTTTCATTTTCTTCGATAAGATTAGGGATCTAGATGTAACCACATTCCTCGTCTCCGAGATGCTTGATCCAGATAAGGAGCTGTTCGGCCAGTATGGCGTTGAGGATTTTCTGGCGGATGGTATATTTCATCTGGATATGAAGAGAGACGAGAAGAACGTCAACCTCTTCCTGAGCGTCGTCAAGATGAGGATGACCAAGCACGATAGGGCCTACTATCCCCTCATCGTGGAAAGGGA
>JBHIFI010000064.1:0-9284 GCA_046761005.1 Thermoplasmata archaeon | reverse complement strand
AAACCCAACTTCTCGGCCAGCATCCGTGCAACTGTCGTCTTACCGCTTCCAGGTTTTCCGCCGATTGTCACAATCATCAAGACACCGCTGATTCGCCCTCCATCTCCTCCGATTCCAACCTTTTCTTGAAGGTGTAGTACTTGAGAATCCTTGGTAGAAGGAGCGTCAGAGGCGAGGAAAGCACAGCGTACAGAAGAACCCAGTGTGGGATGAACCAGGCCGCCGCCCTCATGTCAGCGTCATAGCTCCATGGAACCGAGAATCTAGAACTAATGGCCCCTGAATCAACGAAGGTGATGAGCCACGCGAAGATGATTATGATCATGAACATGGTGATGCCGAACGTCTTGAGCTGAGATTTCTGAACATTGAGAGATTCTTGCATGGTCTCCGTTCGAGCCTCTTTCAGCTTCTCGAGCTTCGCATAATTGCCGGACATCATGGCCTCCCGCCAGACCTTGTTGAACTCGCTCATCGTTTTCTGGGATCTCGCCAAAGCGACCCAATCAGTTGTGAAGTGTCTGATTACTATCGATATCGTTCCAGTGGTGAATCCGGCAAACATGAGGGATATGACAGCCAGCTTTCCGTCGAATCCTATGAGGGGTTCCAGGATTATTCCAACAAGCGCACCGAACGCTTGCCTGAGGTTGGGCAAGAAGAGAACCATGAGAGACAGGATTATCATCGTATACATCAGCGTCCGCGTAATGTCGGCGCCTCTCGAACTTCCGTTAGTCATACATCCATCAGAAAGAGGTGAAAGATTAAAGCGTTTTCGTGCGTCCTATCCGGAGCGTCGAAGAGCCTCACCTATCGACTTCTGAAGTTCACGATACCGCTCTGTTAGGGATTTTTCCTGCTTTTTCAGGCTCTTGAGTCGGATGTTCAAGGTCTCTTTGTGCTCCTCCAGCTCCCTCCTGATAGCCCCCCTGTCGTCCGCCTCTACTAGAAGTGTACCAATGCTCTTGAATATCGTTGCATCTTCCTTAGCATTCTCAAGCTCCTCTAGGGTGTTCTCTATCTCTCGCAGCTTCGCCTCGTATTGAACCCTTTGCCCAGCGTGAATCTGCAACTGCTGCTGAATCTGCTGAAACTGAACCATCTGATTTTGCAGCTCAGGTGGAACTTCCTGTGCCATCTCAACCAACCTCTTCTGCTATTCTTTCTGATACCGCCGCCCACCTAAGATAGGCATTCACCGTAGCCCTAAGAGCTCCGGTATCATCGGCCTCTATTATTATATCGAGAGCGTCCTTTCCACTTTCGAGTTTCACCCTTGCCCTCGGAATCTCCTTGGAGGTCTCGGGGAGAAGCGACTTGCCAATCAGGGATATATTGGGTCCGCGAAGTGTAATTCTGGCGGATCTCATACTATCTTGCCCTTATGACTTTCTTAACGTTTGGTCTCTCCTTGTAGAATATCCTGGACCCGCATTTTTCGCATTGTATTCCTATCGTACTTACGTTCGAACGAATGGGTTCCCTGCATCGAGCGCATTTATACATGGTCACTCATCTTCTTCTGGTTTCGTAGAGGAGGTTTCCTGAGTGGATCTCTGAAAACTGCGGGCTCCCATTGGACGATAGGCACCCCCCGCGAAGGTGATTCCGCATTTCCTGCACCTCCATACACCTGTACTGACTCGCTTGACGGCCCTGTGATTGCAGCTCGGGCATAAATGCTTCTTTACCTTCTCCTGCTCCACATCCCGTATCCTCTTCCTAATCGTCACTCCATAACGAGGACCAAATCTTCCGGAAATGCCCGTTTTTTTCGTCTTTCGCGTCATCTTTATCCCACAACCTTGGGCCTAATCTCACCCGCCAGCCTTGTTGCAGTGCCAATTACGCTGTCGACTTCCTCCAAGGTGAAACTGCCCTTTAAACCTTTTTGCATGGCTCTGAGATCCCCGTTTTCATCGGTAGTGACGGTGAGACGGGCATCAGCGACTCTGTCCTCATCCAGCGAAGCGTCAAAAACAATGGCGTCTCGAATCTTGGTCGCCGTGATAGATATGGGATAGTGCTGCACCTCAAGCGGATAGTCTTCCCCGTTCATCTTGGATGCCGGCACAACAGTATCTGTAAGCGCGGCAAGAGCACCGTAGGAGCAGGCATCGAAAAGGTTGCCGTCATAGTCAAGAACGTGAATATCAAGGAAAATGACCCAGACCTTTTCTCCCTCGATTATGCACAACTTACCCAGGTCGACTGTCTCTGTCTCCCTTATGCCTCTGTCGACGACCCTTGATAGCTCTATCGCGTCCTCCCTCGGCGGACCAGGCTCGAATGTAGGACTCGCCATTGGCACGAGCTCTGTGCTTGTCGTCAAGGCACCCTTCTTGGGCACATCCGGATAGGGCTCCCCCAGATCCATTTTCACACCAACGAGAACGTCTGTGTTCCCCAACTTGATCCGGGCAGAACCATCTGCATTCTTGGCGTAGCCTTTTTGAACCTCGATTTCCCTGATTTCTTCGGGCTCTCTCCCGTCAATTCTTTTGCCGCTCGCGGCAAGCCTGTAAATGTGATTTCTCAAAAGCTCCGAAACTACCTCTCCCATGCTATACCCCCTTGTAACTCTCGCTGACCTCTCCAAATTCCTCTGTCGTGACGGCGTATCTTATCTTGAGGGCCTCCCTCTGCATCTCATATATCCTATGGCAGGCCTCAACGGCCATCTTCAGTCCCTTATCGAATTCTTCCTTGGCAAGATGACCGTCCATCTGCAACAGGACGATCTCGTTTGTCCGCGGAACTATCGCTATCGGAACGTCCGCTTGCCCCTCATTATCCTCCTCCTTGTCCAGGTCGAGAATCATGTGTCCATCCGCCTTCCCAAAGGCGCAGGCAACTATGAGGTCTCTCATGGGTATCCCCGCGTCAGCCAAAGCCACTGCCGCAACCGTCAATGCCGTGCATCGAGTTCCAGCACTTGCTTGTAGGACCTCCATGAAGACATCAATCGTTGCCCTGGGGAACTGCTCTCTAAGGACTACGTTAGAGAAAGCCTCGGAAATCACCTTTGATATCTCGATGGACCTTCTATCTGGCCCCGGTCTCTTTCTATCAGTGACAGAGAAGGGCGCCATGTTATACCTGCAATGAACAAGCGCTCTTGCGGGGTCCTGTCGATGCCTGGGATGCGCCTCTCTTGGTCCATAGACGGCAGCGAGGACCTTGTTCTCTCCCCACTCAACATATGCGCTTCCATCAGCGCGTTTGAGAACTCCTGCCTCAAGCTTGATAGGCCGGAGCTCATCGACTTTTCTTCCGTCTAGTCTAATGCCATCCTTGGTCACCAAATCAACCTTTTCCATTCAAAAACCTCCTACTAGTAACAGGGTTAGGCCTTCTTGGCCGTGGCCTCGCGAAGCATAATCTCAATGCCCTCCGTGAGACCCATCACCTGTGCTTCTTCTTCTATTTTCTTTATCGCCCTTATGGCGAGATATATTCCATCCATGGGACCATCCAACCAGATTCTACCGTTCTGACCAACAAACATTCTACATCCGGTGTATGTTTTTAGCAAACCGATCATGCTTCCCTTCCGTCCAATGACTCTGGGAACTTTCGAGTGGGACACCTCCATTATGCGCCCGCCGCCGAGCTTCCTGAGACCTCGTTCCTTCATGGTCAGCTGAACTCTCTTTGTCTCATCGACCGAAAGAACTTTGAGAAGAACGACGTCCTCAACGTTCAAGAAGCGCGATGTATCCCCGAAGTCCACCTTCCACGGAACTTCTGTGGCATGGAGTGGGGCCGGGTAGGGGGAATTTATATCCACGAGCCAGTGTGACGGAGCGATGTCAACGATCTCGCCGATCACCAAGTCACTGGGTCTTGGCATATATCTCCCGCTCAGCGGTATGATGTTGATGTAGTTTCCCCTGACTTTCTTTATTCCGAGTTGGGAGGCGTATATTCTCCCGCCCTCGCTAAATGTGCCTGAGCCGGGCTTGAACCCTGTTCCCAAAAAGTCACCTGGAACAACTACCTCCCTTTTGGGAGGTTCATTTCCTCTCAAATTCATCAAGTCCTTTTCCACACATAGCCTGAGGGATTTGAAATATTCTATTCCTTGGAATCTTTCAAGAAGTTTCCTCAGATTTTCCTTAATCAAATCCTTTTTCGCTAGTTCACCGTATTAATTGCCATCTCAGTAATAAACCTTTGTGCATGTCAGCTATTCGTCCTTAAGGATTCTCACTTCTACATTCCCGCGCGTGCGCTGATTCATCCTCTCAAGAAAATCCGTCTGAAGGCCAGCGGGCATCTCAACAATCCCAATCCAAGAACCGTCCTTTTGCCACTCTTCTTCAATGATTTCCCCAAATGCCTTCATATCTCCATAGCAACGGGGACAGTCCGCAGCGGAAAGTCTTACGGCTATTTTGACCTTCTCTATGCTTATTGGAATAATGGGTCTGATGGCCTCAAGAGTCCCCTTCAGTTGATCGTCAACACTCTTGAAAGGATCGATGTGCACTCCCGCTTCTGACATAGCATTCTCAATCCTTTGAGGAGGGTGAGGCGTTCCCGTCTGAGGGTTTATGGCGTTCCGTGCAATATGGCTGATTATCGCCTTCCTCTTTTCCTCAATCATGGCCCTCCTCTGTTCTGTCGTAATCTGAATCTCGCCTTTCCGTATTATGGTGGCCGCAATCTCCAATGGATCCTCAGTTTGGAAGATGTCTATCATCTTCTCCTCAGAGGCCCTCTCTCCTTTCTTCACATCGCGAAAGATCTTGTCTATTGCGATGTAGTCAGCCACACTCGCATCGGGATTGCTTCTGATTTCATCGACAAAATCGGGATCGACGAGAACCTCAAATGTCTCTCCGCCCTTCTCCATCCGGGCAATTACCTTTTCCTTGAGAATGTCAGATGTGTACTCTTTTTGAAAATCCCTCTTCCCCATCACTCCACTCCTAGGATGCCTTAGGAAGCTTCTCAAGATAGCTTGCAATCTCTTGCTGAGTGAGTCTCCTGAATATCTCTCCCTTTTGGATGATGCCCATCTCGACTGCCTCTTCCTTAAGCTCCTCCTCGGATGCCTTTGAAAGCCCCTCCAGTCCGAGAAGGATAGCTCCATCCACGGGCATGTCCTCCTCATATTTCTCCTCGAAAAGCTCCATAACGGAATTGCGCCCAGAGCCTATGCTCCCTGCCTTATAGGAGACAAGAGCCCCGCTAGGATCTGTCTCGAAGAGATGATTCCCTTGACTGTCCACACCAGCCACGAGAAGTGCGGTTCCAAAGGGCCTGACGCCTCCATACTGAGTATAGTTCTGCTTGTAATCACAAATCTTCTTGACAAGAACATCGACAGAGATTTTCTCGTTATAGGTTACCTTGTTTATCTGGGCCACTATTCTCGCGTAATCAACGAGAACCCTTGCATCGGCAACCAGACCCGATGTGGCACAGCCCACATGCTCATCGATTTGAAATATCTTCTCAACGGAAGTTGCCTCCATTAGCTTACTTGCAATCTTCTTGTCGGCCATCAGTACTATCCCGTCTCTGAACTTAAGGCCAGCGGTTGTGGTTCCTCGAGTGACTGCTACTCTTGCATATTCTACCTGGAACAGTCTCCCGTCGGGAGAGAAGACAGTGATAGCTCGATCGTATGCCATTTGTCCTGGTTGCATGGATACACCCTCTTACTGCTAATGCGGGTTTGCGTTATAAACTTTGTGAGAATATTATCAGTTGCTGGCCAGGCCTTTCCCAATCGCTCTCGCCTTTCTAAGAGTTCCCGATGTCTTGATAGTTCTTACTTCCACCTTTGCTCCCCTAATCTCAGTGATTGAGTTGAGAAGGTCGATTGCGTTTCCCTTTCCTTTGTGCGCACATCTTAGTATGCCCACTCTACCGTCAAAATCGATCAGCTTCGGTCGAATCAAATGGAGAATCCCCTCCTTTCTGCATAAGGACAGAAGTACCCGCTCAAAATCTTCAAGAGATATCGCTCTCTCGGAGTCGACAGACAAGACGATATATCTCTTCCTTCCGATCCTATCACGAACGACCATGCACCATGACTGTGTCTATGGCAGAATAGGTCTTCTACTGAACCACGTCTATATCATGTTCCTCGATGACCTGGGGACCTTCTCTGCTCAGAATCTGCTCGGACTTGACACCTGTGATGACGAGGAGCACTCTCACCGTCTTTTCCAGAGAGGGCTCTATAGAACATCCCCAGATTATCTGGGCATTCGGGTTGATCTTCTCACCTATTATCCTTGCTGCACTCTCAGCCTCGGATACTGTCATCTCTGGACTTCCAATTATTCTTACCAAAGCACCCCTGGCATGTGAGAGATCGACCTCGCCGAGAAGCGGAGACTCAAGGGCCTCGTTCACCGCCAGTGTCACCCTGTCTCTGTCCTCATCGCTTTCGCCGATTCCTATCATCGCAACTCCGCCATTCTTCATGATGGTCATCAAATCACTGTAGTCCAAGTTGACGAGTCCGGGCTTTGTGATTATCTCCGTCATCCCCTTGATGGACTCCATAAGGACCTCATCTGCAACCTTGAAAGCAGCGTCGATGGGCAATCTTGGAACGAGCTCAAGGAGTCTGTCGTTGTATATCACTATAGTGGTATCACAGTGCCTTCTGAGTCTATCTAGACCCCTCTTGGCAACTTCCATTCTCTGCTTTCCCTCTGCCTGAAAGGGCATTGTGACTACACCCAATGTCAAACAGTCCTGCGATTTGGCGAGTCTTGCGACAAAGTGTGCTGCTCCTGTGCCCGTGCCCCCACCTAGCCCTGCGGTCACGAAAGCAATGTGCGCTCCTCTCAAGAACTCCCTTATGTCTTCCTCGTTCTCTTGAGCAGCCTGCTCGCCAACCTCTGGGATAGCACCCGCGCCGAGGCCTTTAGTAAGCCGCTTCCCTATGAGCATCTTTTTCGGTGAGTGAATGGAAAGAAGATGCTTTGCATCGGTGTTGAGAGCCGCCAGTTGGGCTCCCATGACACCAGCCTCGCTGAGTCTGTTGATGGTATTGGACCCTCCACCGCCGCAACCAAGAATCTTGATGCTTACGTGAAGGGACTTGACTATATCTTCCAGTTCTTCGTCCTCAGCCGAAATGGCCGGGGCCTCCTCAGGAGTTGGCTCCTCACGCTCCTTTTCCTCTTCGTGCCTAGACAAAGCAGTATCCACTATTGACTTCATTTTTCATCCCATCCTTCTTCGGGTTAATAGGATTATGGATATTTAAAATTATGTGGATGCTGGGATAGTGCTGCAAGCTCTAATTTGTAGGCAATCAACTCTCAAGACCCTTCCGAGAACTTTGCACCGCACGAAGGACACGAAAATAGATTCTTGCGGAACGTCTCACCACAGCCTGCACACTGATAGAGGATATCACTTTCCTCAACATAGTGGACACCACAGAATGTGCATCTATCGCTCTCCTGATTCTGAAATTCCCCGCATTGTGGGCAGTAGAATCCCAGGATTGCCTCGTCTGAGAACTTCGCTCCGCATTCGCAGGACTTTGAATCGAAATCCAGCTCCCTCAAACAGATGGGGCAGATGAATATCCCATCCTCCAAGAATCTGACACCGCAAGATTCACAAAAAGGAGCATCCTTTGGGACTATCGATCCGCATTCCGGACAAAGCAAGGCATCACCAATTTCTTCTTCGGAGAAAATAGCCCCGCATTCACATGACTCATCTTCTTCACCCACAAATTGCCCGCAGCAAGGGCATTGATATCTCACGGCCTCTAGTTCCGATTCGAGTTTCTCCTTCAGTTCCCTGAAGGTTTCCTCGGATATCTCTCCTAACAGCAACCTCTCTTCGAGCAGCTCAAGCTTTTCCTCAGAAGTGAGCCTAAGCTTTGGTATGGGGATTCTTTCGAAGTCGACTTGGGGCTCCTCCACAGACTTGACTCCGGGAACCATCATCCGGTCTTCTATTCCTGCGCCGCAGTTTGGGCAGTTTTCCAATCTGGAGGCGCAGCTCACATGAAAGACTTTCCCACAGTCGCATTCAGTTGATGCCAAGCCTGGCTTCAGATGACCCAGACAGATGGTGCATATTAGTATCTCCTCAGCCCCTGTTCTCAGAACCTGGGGCTTTCCGCACCTCTCGATTCGTCTGACACTGGAACCTTCATTCAAACGTGTCATTCTCTCCCCCAACGCGTGCAGAAGAGTTGTTTACAATTAAGGACGTTCGATACTAAAAGTCTTCCGCAAAGGTTTGTATGGAATAGTGGTACCATGGCAAGGCTTGGGATTTTCCTCTTTCCCTGCGCGGGCGGATCGTCCTCATTCAACGACCGAGTAGGGAAGCTTGGCATAAGGAATCAGGTCGAGAACAGGAAAATGTATGAGTAGAGGGAGTTCATTTGCCGGAACTTCGATATGGGTTGTGTTTCTTCTCTAGCATTCTCAAGGAAAAGAATAGCGGGGCCTGGATTTTCAGTGCCCGTACGCTTCTTTCGCACCTGAGCGCCTTTGAACCAGGGATCTCCGGGTTATGAGCCCGACGGGATTTCCTAGCTACCCCACCCCGCTATCTGATATAATAAAGGCTTGTGGAAAATAAAACTATCGCTACATAATGGACAACCATGGAAGATTCCATTCCAGAGAATGTTATGGTAGCTTTAGACTCGTGAACTCCGATGATTCGCATCTTGGGGAAGCGAGTCAGTTAACGGACCACACGAGTGGATTTCCATCGGCCCAGTGTCAGCTTTCTCGCAACGACTTGAGTTTCGGAACAACCACCCTGGGATATGAGATCACGTTTTCAATGTGAGGATAGATACGATTTCCTGCAGTCCCAGAGTCTGGACTGTTCCCACTTATCTCCTTGTTCTGGGCTTGGGTATCCAAAACCACTGCTCTATCGGATTCCTTTCCCCGAAATGTCTCGTAGTTGAAATTCAAACCATAATGAAGCGGTTGCATCCTTAGGTCTGCATCAACCTGACTTAATATCTTCTTCTTTGCGGCCTTCTCTTGGCCCAGCACTCTCGGCAGTAGACTGGTCTGCTAGGATCAGGCTTGAAGGGTACTTCGCATTCCTGACCACAATCAGAGCAGACTGCCTTGTGCATCTCACGGGATTCCATTTCTTTCACGCTCCTCTAATCAATGGCAAGAATAAGGCTCAAACAAAGAAGCTCTTGATTCCTGCTCGATTCGTTGTGCTAAGGCTCCTTTCTGTAATAAACTTGTCTATGCGTCTGTGTGGTGATGTAGAATGGATAGTCGATCCTGTCCCTTTGCCCCTTCTCC
>JBHIFI010000063.1:0-9291 GCA_046761005.1 Thermoplasmata archaeon | reverse complement strand
TCCCCGTCCAGAGTGACGGCTCCTTCTACGCGATAGTACCACTTCCATTAGAGGGAGAGAACAACATAACATTCCTTCTCTCCGATCCAGCAGGAAACACTATCACGGATTATCGAATAGTCACGAGGGATAGGACACCTCCCTCACTCACACTCGATTCCATTCCGGATAGGGTGACATCCAACAAGATAAGGATAAGAGGTGTCACAGAGATTGGAAGCACTGTCACACTCAATGGTCGCTTCCTGAAGCTGGAATCCGATGGAAGCTTCTCCACGGAAATCACACTCAGCTGGGGACCAAACCTCATAATAGTGGAATCCACAGATAGAGCGGGAAATGTTGAGAGTATAATGAATGTGGTGAGCTATGAGGGAGGCCTAGGAGCCCTTCCATGGATAGTTTCCATAGTCCTCCTCATCGTCGGATTGGCAGTCGGATACTTCCTCAGAATGAGGATGGCACCCGAGGTGGAGGAGATTGAGGAGGAGGAGCTAGAGGAAGCACTCAAAGAAATCCCCGAGGAAGAGGAGGTCCCACCACCCGAGGAAGTCGAGGAAGAGATAGAGGAAATCGAGATTCCCGAAGAAGAAGTAATCGAAGAGATGGAAGTCGAGGAGGAGCCTCTCGAGGAGCTCGAATTACCAGCAGAAGAAGTAGAGGAAGTCGAAGAAATTGAGGAGCCACCAATCGAGGAAGATCCGAGATTGGAGAGATTGAGGAAGGCATACGAAGAGGGCAGGATATCGAAGGAAGTCTATGAGGAGAACCTCAAGAGGATAGAGGGTGAATAGTCGCTGCGTATACTCCAGAATTTGATTTAAAAGAATTTATATATAAAGAGCATAATACGGCTCCGAGGACATCCCATGGCTCTTGATATCCTTCTACAGAGCATCACTTTGCAACTAGAAGTGTTGGCCGCTATCTGGGTATTCGGCTGTCTTGCTATATGGTTCATAATATTCATACTCATCGCCGTTTGGGTGTACAGAGACGCCGAAAGCAGAGGAATGAGCGGGGCTCTTTGGCTCATCATAGTTATATTGACGGGAATTATCGGGCTGATAGTCTACCTTGTGGTTAGGTCTGAGAAAAGGCCTCAATATCCGTATGCACAGCCACCTTACCAGCCATATCAACAACCGCCAGCGGCAGAGGCTCCACCTGCTGCGAGGTTCTGTTCCAGCTGCGGCGCCACTCTTCCATCGGGAGCAAATAATTGTCCGAACTGCGGGGCAAAGGTTCAATAGTCCTTTTGAGCCCTGACTGCTGTTTCACAAACTATTTCAATCCAGTTCGTCTTTCGTCAAGTGGTTGAGCGGATGAAAGATTCTAGACTTCAAGGATTCTATAAGAAGACTCCAAAGGAACGGCTTGAGGTCGTAAAGAGTTTCGCAAATCTCACGGATGAGGAGGTCTCCATCCTTTCCAATACAGGAGCCCTGAGCATAGAACAGGCAGACAGGATGATAGAAAACGTGATAGGAACGATGCCTCTCACTCTCGGAATAGCGGTGAATTTCCTCATAAACGGAAGGGACTATCTGATACCGATGGCGATCGAGGAACCTTCCGTCGTGGCGGCGGCCTCCAATGGTGCGAAGATGGCTCGCGAGATGGGTGGGTTCACCACTTCAAGCACAGATCCAGTTATGATCGGTCAAATCCAGTTGACGGGGGTTTCCGATACGGAAGCCGCCAGATCCGCGATTCTAGAAAGAAAGGACCAGATAATTGAACTCTGCAATTCGAAAGATCCCCTACTCGTCAAGTTCGGGGGAGGGGCACGGAACGTAGAGGTGCGAGTGATTTCCACAGATAGAGGTCCGATGGTAATCACTCATTTGCTGGTCGATTGTCGAGATGCCATGGGAGCGAATGCTGTTAACACGATGGCAGAGGCCGTCGCCCCCTTTCTCGAGAGAATCACGGGAGGAAAGGTTTACCTGAGAATCATTTCCAATCTCGCTAAGTATAGACTCGCCCGTGCTCGGGCGGTTTTCGGCAAGGATGCGATTGGCGGGGAAGAGGTTGTTGATGCCATTCTCGAGGCCTATGCCTTTGCCAAAGCGGATCCATTTAGGGCTGCGACCCATAACAAGGGAATAATGAACGGAATAAGCGCGGCGGTGATAGCTTCGGGAAACGATTTCAGGGCGATCGAATCGGGATGCCACTCATACGCCTCAATCACTGGACAATATCTCCCGCTAACATCATACGAGAAGGATACGGACGGCAACTTGGTCGGAAGAATTGAAGTTCCTATGGCTGTTGGCCTCGTTGGCGGTGCGACAAAGGTTCACCCGACAGCAAGAGTTAACGTCAAGATACTAGGTGTCAAAACCGCAAACGAACTAGGCGAGATTTTCGCGGCACTCGGACTTTCGCAGAATTTTGCCGCTCTTCGGGCACTAGCTACCGAAGGAATACAACGAGGGCACATGTCCTTGCACGCGAGAAACATCGCTACTAGCGTCGGAGCACAAGGGGAAGAGGTCGATAGGATCGTCGAAATCCTCGTGAGAGAAAAGAACGTTCGGATGGATCGAGCGGAGGAAGTCCTCAAAGAAATCCGGGGAAAAAAGAAGTCGGGGAATCCGGTTTAGGCCTTGTTTAGCCCCATACTAAACAAGTATATCCGGTAATGATATCAGAAGAATAAGTATATGTAGGGCGAAAATCGGTTTGTATTGAGACTGAAAAGTTTCCCCAACGGGAGTTTCCAAATATATTCGACCACTCGAATAGTAATGCTTTCTCGAAACACCCTTTTTGCCTGACGAAAGGGGGGGATAAACAAGCCAAATTCTGATTCCGTAAAAAGCTAGGGAATTGAAGGGTTACTTCGCGTTCTTGAGAGTGCAAATTTCTTATAGCCCGAAACATATAGGGGTTTGCCCACGGGATGGGGTGCAAATGACTCGCGTTGCAATATACATACGAGTTTCAACAGAGGACCAGGCCAAGGAAGGTTTTTCACTGGAAGCGCAGAAGGAGAGATTGCGTTCCTACTGCGATATTCGCGGATGGGAGATTGCGGGTGAGTATGTCGACGACGGCCATAGCGGTAGGGACATTAAGAGACCGGCTTATCAGGAAATGCTTGAGGAGAAAGACAAATGGGATACCATCCTGGTTATGAAAATGGATCGCATTCACAGAAACAGCAAGAATTTCATGGAAATGATGGACGACCTCAGGAGTTGGGGGAAGGAGTTCAACAGTGTTCAAGAATCGCTTGACACTAGTACAGCGATGGGAAGGTTCGTCGTTGACATCATACAAAGAATCGCTCAGCTCGAGAGTGAGCAGATTGGAGAGAGAGTCTACATGGGAATGAGGCAGAAGGCGTCTTCTGTGGGCGGAATTTTGGGGTCCAACCACCCATACGGGTACGACTATGTCGATGGCGGGTTCGTCAAGAATGAAAAAGAGGCTGGAGTCGTAAGAATCATTTTCGAAGAAGTGCTCTCAGGTAAGAGTACCGGAATGATTGCAAAATCTCTCAACGAACGTGGAATACCCACAAAAACAGGGAAGGTCTGGCAGAAAAAAACTGTTGCCAAGATTCTCAAGAATCCTCTCTACGCTGGTTACCAAAAGTGGGACGACATCATCTGGAAAGCAGATCATCCTGCGATCGTTGACGTCGACCTTTTCAATGAGGTGCAGAGAGTCCTGGTTGATCGGATCAGAGTTCCCTGGCAGAAATACGAACCGCTGCAACTTGAAAGAGCAGAGGAGCTCGGACATACCTAGAAAACACAATTCCTGCATTATCTAAAGCGAACCTCGGACTACCGAAGTCCGCTATAGACCGAAATACTAACCATAGGAAACATAATTCTATGGACAGTATAGGGGGACATAGTACGTATGGTATAATGTATATCTATCATCCCATGGTGACGTATACTTCCGATATTTCACTGTGATTAATTGGAATACCTAGCGCAATAGAAAACCATAACTACGTGTTTCTGTATAAGGTTATTGAATATATATGAAGAAGAAGTTGACGAGTATTCAAATCTCAACGGAAACCCGGGATCGGTTGTACAAGTTGAAGTTCCGCAAGACGTATGACGAGTTCATTCGGGAACTCTGCGATTTTTTCGAGAACTCACAGGACAAGTAAGAGAAGTTTTCCTTCCGCTGATTGCAGGCTAGTAATGCTCAGTGCTTTATTAGATGCCGTGATATCGGTATTGCCTTGAATATCATGACTTGGGGACTTAACGAAGCGATTCATAAGTGAAGGATTAAGTCCTCTCAGTCTATTCACAATCAATGATTGAGTGGACGGAGAAATATCGCCCGGCAACCCTTGACAAGGTAGTCGGCAATAGAGCGGCTGTGGCTGACCTAAGAAAATGGGCAGAGGCGTGGGAGGCGGGCCGCGGAAAGAAAGCCGTCATTCTCGTAGGTGCTCCTGGAATTGGAAAAACGAGCGCAGCTCTCGCCCTGGCAAACGATTTCGGATGGGGTGTTGTGGAAATGAATGCTTCTGACACCCGAAATGCCGACTCCGTCAGGAGTGTGGCTCTTCTCGGAGCACTCGGAGAGACATTCACGAGCGAGGGGGAGTACGTATCATCCAAAGAGGGCAGGAGGAAGCTCATCATCTTGGACGAGGCTGACAATCTCTTCGGCAAGGAGGATGCGGGAGGAATAGGCGCAATCACCGAAACGATTAGGAGCACGAAGCAGCCGATAGTGTTGATAGTGAATGACTACTACGCTCTAACAAGAAGATCCTCAGCCATAAAGTCGCTGTGCAGGACCATCCGTTTTGAACTGCTGAGGCCCTCTCGAATAAAGACCGCGCTCAGAGAAATCGCCAAGAAAGAGGGTTTCAAGATAGACGAGGAGGCCCTGGATCATATTACTGAAAGGGCCAACGGAGACATGAGGGCTGGCGTAAACGACTTGCAGTCTCTTGCTGAGGGAAAAAAGGAAGTAACCCACGACGACGTGGTAGCTCTCGGATACCGGGATGCGAGGAAGACCATTTTCGATAGCGTCCGAGATATACTCAGATCAGGGAGTTGCAGGAAATCGAGGGAGAGCGTCATGGCTTTGGATGAATCCCCGGAAACGCTCATCCTGTGGATAGATGAGAACCTACCTCTTGAATACAGAGAGCCAGACGATCTCAGCGCAGGTTTTGATTCTCTATCGAAAGCAGATGTGTATCTTGGACGTGTGAGAAGAAGGCGGTACTACGGGCTTTGGTCGTACGCATCCGATCTCATGACGTGTGGCGTTTCTGTCGCCAGAAAGGGTTCGGTATCCCCACAGAGGAGCTACAGATTCCCCCTTTGGCTCACGAAGATGTCCAGATCAAGGGCGGTGAGAAGAACCCTTCGCTCTGTGTGTGAGAAAATAGGCAGGGAGACATTCACTTCTTCTAATGTCGCTAGGTCCGACATACTTCCCAGTTTCTCTTATCTCTTCCTCAACGACTTCGAATTCAGAGTGGCGATGACCGCAAGACTCGATCTGAATGAGAGAGAAGTTTCCTTCCTTCTTGATGAGAAAGAGGATTCCCCCGCTGTCAGGCAAACAATGGAGCAAGCAAGGAGACTAAGGGAAGGAGAAGCTGTTGAGATCAAGGAGATTGAGGATTTCGAGAGGGAAAAGGAGCCAGGGCAAAAGGATTTGAGTCAGTTCTGAGAGGAAAAGTGTTTATTGCTTTGCTACCATGAAGAATCCGTGGATCCCGAAAAGAGACGTCTGCTGGAAAGACAGGGCTACAGGGTTGTTGGCAACCATTCGGCGGTAAAGCTCTGTCATTGGTTGAGAGAGAAGCTGATTAGAAAAAGGGCGTGCTACAAGGAAACCTTCTATGGTATTGAATCTCACCGTTGTCTTCAGATGACCCCCACAGTGGATCAATGCAATATGAACTGTCTGTTCTGTTGGAGGGTTCAGAACTTTTCCAAACCCAAGTTTGATAGGATAGATGACCCAGAATCGATTCTGGATGAGTGCTTGAGAGCTCAAAGAGAATTGATCTCGGGTTTCAAGGGCGACAGCCGTTGCAGCATGGAGAAATGGAAGGAAGCCTCTGTGCCCAGACACGTCGCCATGTCCCTGGCTGGTGAGCCCACATTCTATCCAAAACTCGGACAGCTCATTCAGGAATGCCATGAAAGAGGAATGAGCACATTTCTTGTGAGTAATGGTACTCTCCCACGAGTCCTCTCGCATCTAGATCCACTACCTACTCAGCTCTACATCACTTTGGCAGCGCCCACCGTTGATATCTACAAGAGGCTCTGCTCCCCCATGTCTCAGAGGTCTTGGTCCGACCTTCTCAAGTCTCTTGAGCTCATGAAGGAACTGGACACCAGGAAGGTTATCAGACTCACCCTCATCGATGACTGGAATATAACGTGTGAGGATGCATATTCAAGTCTGATCAGTCGAGCTGAACCGGATTTTGTCGAGGCAAAGGGATATGTCTTTGTCGGCGCTTCCAGAAATCGAATGAAGTGGGAAAACATGCCAAGTCATGAAAGAATTCGCGATTTTTCTGAGAGACTTTCTGAGGCGCTTGAATATCCTATTCTGGATGAAAGGAGAGAGAGCAGGGTCGTTCTCCTTGGTTCTGGAAGCAAGGATAGGAGAATCCCTTCCCCCGTTCCATTTTAATACGCATAAGATTGTTCAGGTTCGAGTTCAATGGCAGATTTGATTGCCGTTCTTGAAGAAGTTTTCACGAATCCGGCTTTCTTCTTCCCGCTACTCTTTGTCTATAGTGTTCTAGTAGCCATCATATTGCCGATACCGATAGAAATCGCACTGATATGGCCTCTTTTGAAAGGAGATCTATGGCTCTATACAGGTGCCACGCTCACGATGGCATTAGGGAAAACAATGGGCTCCTGGGGAATCTTCTTTTTGGGCATTAAAGTCGAGGATAATATCAGGAGATGGTCGGAAGGATACAGACTCGCGAGAAGATTCGTTGATGGTATGATCAAGTTCGTTCGAAGGACGCGCTACGTTGGCCTCCTCATACTCTTGAGCATCCCTCTGATGACGGACACAGTTCCAATATACGTATATTCCCTGTTCAATGAGGAGGGCGAGATTCTCCAACTGAGGCTCTTTCTTAGTGTCAATTTCGTTGCTGCAATAGTCCGTTCGTTGGTCATTGCCATATTATTCAAGTCGTTTGGCCTCATGCCGTCTTGAAGCCTCTCAATCCAAGAACACAACTATTTAGTTTTCAACAACGATGACCTTTGGGATGTTCAAGCTACCATCGGTCATGACTTCTGAGGAGCTTCTCAACAAAGCTTTTAAGAAACTATCGAAAGTTTCGGTGAAGGGAAAAAGGAAAATCGATATTGCCAAGAAGTCTTCTATCAAGAAGATCGAAGTGCTCCACAAGGTCATAGAGTCCACTTTGACACGCTATGAGAAGGGGTTTCCGTCGGTAGAAGGGTTGCACCCATTTTACTCGGAAATGGTTGACATCTTGGCGGGTAAGGACAATCTCAAGAAGTCCCTGGGAGCGCTCAAGTGGTGTGTGGAGAAATCCAAAGAAATGAGAGGTTCGTACGTCAGGATAATACGGAGAGCAAAGAATTACGAAGAGGTGGAAAAGCAAAGGAAAGAAGCCTTTGGGCGAATATCATCATTCGTGAAGCAGATTTCTAGCGACTTGGATTTTCTCATAGATGCCAGAAATAGGATGCGCAGAATGCCCACAATCGACCCAAGTGTACCTACGATAGTCATAGCTGGATATCCGAACGTCGGGAAATCACTACTTGTGAGAGCGATGTCTTCAGGAAAGCCAAGGGTGGAGAACTATCCATTCACGACAAAGAAGGTTTCTCTGGGCCATTTTGACCAGGACCATACGCGGTACCAAGTCATCGACACACCTGGTCTGCTTGACAGGGAGATGTCCAAGAGAAATGAGATAGAGAAACAGGCGATTGCAGCTCTGCGATTCCTGGCGCATGCAATCATCTTCATCCTCGACTTAACAGAAACATGTGGATATGATGTGTCCAGACAGGAGAGCCTCTTGAGAATAGTCTCTGAGCAATTCACTGACATACCCTTGGTCGTTGTGGAGAACAAGTCGGACTTGATGGACAGAGAATCGTCTCGAATTCAAATATCCGCGCTAACTGGTGAGGGAGTTGAGGAGCTGAAAGAAATTGCGGCGGAAGAGGCTAGAACCCGCGCTCTTGAAGTCGCTCGTGCTCAGGAATCTCGCTGATATCAAGCCCCTTCATGGGCTCACCCAGAGATTTTGAAACCTCGGCTACGACTGAGGGATCATCGAAATTCGTAACAGCCTCAACGATTGCTTTTGCCCTGACGGAAGGATTCTCTGACTTGAAGATTCCAGAGCCCACAAAAACGCCATCACAGCCAAGTTGCATCATGATAGCTGCATCAGCGGGTGTAGCTATACCCCCAGCGGCGAAATTGACCACGGGAAGCCTCTTCATCTTCACGACCTCTTTCAGGACTCCGTAGATTTCCTCAGCAATCACCGAATGAGTCTTTCCGCCAAAGATGGTCATCACGGAGAAATCTGCTCCCTCATCTGCCATCTGAGACTTCACGGTTTGTGCAAGAACAAGATACTTCTCCGCGTATTTCTCAGCGGTTCTGTGCATCTCAGTTTCGGCCAACTGGCAAAGTCTGGCGATAGAGAAGTTCATCAGTCTAATGTGACGAACCGCCTCAACCACATTACCCGTACCCGCCTCTCCCTTCGTTCGTATCATTGCGGCACCCTCGAATATCCTTCTAACCGCTTCGCCGAGACTTCTTGCTCCGCAAACGAAGGGAATCTTGAATTTCTTCTTGTCAATGTGGAAGAATGGGTCTGCGGGAGTGAGAACCTCAGATTCGTCAACCATATCAACTCCAAGAGTTTCTAGTGCCTGAGCCTCAGCAAAATGACCAATCCTTGTCTTTGCCATGACAGGAATTGTAACCGAGTCGATTATCTCTTCAATCTTCTTCGGATCAGCCATTCTGGCAACTCCGCCCGCAGACCTTATGTCGGCGGGAACCCTCTCAAGTGACATAACTGCGACGGCGCCGGCTTCTTCTGCGACTACCGCTTGCTCGGCGTTTGTAACATCCATGATAACCCCGCCCTTCTGCATCTTTGCAAATCCCCTCTTGAGAAGTTCGGTGCCGAACCCAAGTTTCCTCAAATCCAAATCTAGAGGCATTGTTTATCACCCCCTGGGGCCTCTCTCTACTCAACGTTCTTATTTCTATTTTTCGGTTTGCTGAAGT
>JBHIFI010000062.1:0-9632 GCA_046761005.1 Thermoplasmata archaeon | reverse complement strand
TAGAGTGGAAGGAGAAGAAGGTCGACATCTGCCTCCCCGCTCCTGAGCAACCTCTGCAGTTCCCTCTTTCTGGCGGCCTGTCTCCTAGCTCTTTCCATCTCGTCCAAGAGGAGCTGAGCTTGGGGCGTGATCACCAGAATAGCGTCCTTCTGCTTCACGGCACGCTCCAGATTCTCCTCGCTGAAGTTCTTTCTGAGCTTGCCCCTCTTCGTGAGGAAGGGCGCCACTGCTTCCCTCAGCTTGTCATCATCTGGTAGCTTAATCTCGATATCTCCCCCTCTCGCGGTGATTTGAACTCTCTTCTTTCTTCTCGCAGTTTTGGCTTTTCTGGCGACGTTGAGCAGGACGGTCTCTATGTGCTTGCAGGTACCCAGTCCATTTGTCTCATAGTCAGGACAGCTACAACGATTGATCCTCTCCTTCAGGTCTCGAATCTCCACGTGATATGTCTTGCGACTCTTGTGGCTGAATACTTTGTAGAGAGAATAGACTTCACGCGGACGTAGGTTCTCTATTGTGAAGCGTTCAGACCTAGCTCTTTGTATTCTCCGTTCAATCTGCGCCTCAATTGCGTAGCTTCGCAATTCCACCCCTTCTGCTGGTTTCGGTGGGGTGAAAGCACCTGCATTGATAAGAAACTTGCGACAGAACTGCAGGCTCTCTCCTCGGTTCGCGATTCTGTGGAAAACCCAAAAGAACGCCATTAGACTCGTGGGCATCTCTTGGGAGCAGTTGGACAGAAATAATGGATCCTGAGTAGAAGAAATCAGATCCTCTATTCCATTGAGGTCTTGGCCAATCCTTGCCGATGCGATCGACTCCCAGAACACCCCCTCATCTTCTGCTTCCAGTCTCTCTCCGTTTTCTTCCTCGCTCCGCCTCTTCACATTCTCGTCTCAGAACCCAAACGATGAGCACCTTTATTACGGACTTCCGGTTCTGGGATTGTGGGAACACGTGCGCCGATGTGGATAGGATGACTGTTGTCCCCGACGCAAGAGGGGATGATTCGTGGACGATGAAGAGATCGAGATAACAGAGGAGGATGTTAGGGTCCCCATCCGCGAGCTTGCGATCAACGACAGAAAGCGCGTGAGGATAAGGGACATGGCCGACTACCACGACGTGTTCTTCGCCGTGGAGAACACAACGCTCCTGTACTGGTTTTCGCATCCGAGCTTGAAGGACAAGGATGTCATAAGTTCCTTTGATGCTCTGCTTCGGGAGTTCGACGCTCAGAGGGAAGGGACGCTTGCCTCGGAGGTCTCCAAGGGCGTGAAGGCGATCCTGATATTGCGAAAGATGAGCAACGCTAGGGACTACACGTTAGGGGAGATCCTCTCCTGTATCACCTTTCTCAAGAGACTGGCAAAGCGACACAAGAGCCCTAACAAGATAGGGTACTTGAGATGGATCAAGGCCTTCTTTGAGGGCAGAATGCCTGAGACGCGCGAGGAGATTGCGGAATACATATTCCAAGAGGAGATGTGAACACCCTCCGCGGACCGGGCGAGTGGCGCCAGGACATCCTCAGACGCGGCGGGCGCGCTGGGAGCCGAAGGGAGCTTCACATACTTGTGGTCGAATGACGTCAATCAGGAAAGGATGGCGCTCAATAGCACTTGAATCCAACCGCGCCCGAAACGGGGACGGCCCGGGAAGCTAGGAAGGAAGTATCAGAAACCCATGAATCTCGAAATCCCTATCAAAAGCGAAAGCCGAATCGATTCCCAATCGCTCCATGATGGCGAAGGACAGCGAATCTGTCAAATCGATCGTCTTATCCGAGTACCTTCTGAGGTACTCCAGACCCAAGCTCCAGTCCTCCTCACGAACATCCTCGACCAAGACAAACCTGGAAGAGAGAATGGAATCTAGCTGATGGATAGCCGCCCTCTTAGTTGCACGCTTTGTCAGGCCGTCGATATACTCGATTAGCACATTCTTCCCTGTTACGAAACGATGCCCCTCTTCCAGGGACGCTTTCAGGAATTCCTTGGACGCGAAATGGTTCTTGTCTCTCCTAGAGGCCAAGGCTATGAAGCCGCTAGTATCGATATAGATTCTCAACTAGGGCCCCCTTTCCAGTCCTGCTCGGAGTTGATGGGTTCCTTTTCCAGAAATGGCTGCACTATTCACGGAGATCGGTTTCGATGTACTCTAGCTTTCGCACGTAGTCTCTGACATTCACACCAATGTTTATCGAGAGAATGTGTTCCAACCGGCCAGGATTCCTTATCCTATCCTTTGACTTTGGTATCCTCCTCAAAACGATCTCACGCCAGTCGTCGTTGGCTTTGATAATTTCTATCACACTATCGATATCGCATATCTGGAGCAGCACAGCAGAGTCGAAGTTGTTCTTGTAGTCAACGGGCAATCCCAATTTGACCGCAGCCATAGTTTCTGCGGGGGGAACCTTTACAGCTATTTTGAAATCCTTCCTGTGGAATGCTATCTCCCTCGTTACATATTCTTCCAGGCTGAACTCGAAATAGTGATGGGTTCGAAATTCCCTTATTTTGGGTCCTGACAGCTCAATCCTCAACTCGACCTCACCAACACTTTCACGAGCATCTCTGTCAGTTATGTCGACCTCGGGTTCATATTTTCGAGTGAACTGATATCCCCAATCGAAGTCTCTGTGTTCCAAACCGGCATTCACGAGTTTCCTTTTGGCCGCGGGCACGCTTTCCTCACTGAGCACTCCATCGATATCCAGCGTGTACCTGGCATGCCGTTCGCCCGCCAAGGCCCTGACCGCCCAGCCGCCGATCACAATGATATCATCCTTTACGATATCCAATAACGCCAGGGACTGATCCTCGATGTCCATCTTTACTTCCGGAGGGAACTCCTCGAGATTCATATGGACCTCACTCCGTGCCTGATGGCACCAAGATCGAGATATAGATCAACATTCCATTTCTCCTCGTATCTCTCCTCCCAGCCATTTTTCCCATATCTCCTTTCTGCTTTGAGGAACACCACATCTCGTCTGGACAGATTCCTTTGAAACCTACTGACAACTTCTGAGTCAACCAACTTTCTGATGTCGTTCAGGATGTCAAAGTAGCACCCCACAACATTCACTAAGTTCCTTTCTTTTGCGATGTCTAGCAGTCTTTCATAGTCCAGCTTGCCTGAAGCAATCAACCTAATGCAGAAGTCCTCAACACCTTCCGAGGTTTGGATTTCACGCAGGAACAGCTCCTCTAGTTCCAGTTCCTTATCCACACTTTCAAGCACAGTCAGTTTGCCTTCACCCCTAATCATGAATCCGGTGCCTTTGATAGCCAGGCTACTGTCGATCTTCTCGTAAAGAATTCTCTCGATCTCTGCTGGTGTTCTGATGAGTCTCTCGAATGGAGTCGTTCCCCAATAGTAGACTCTCTCTGGTTTCTTTTCCCCTTTTATGGCATATTGCCCCAGTAGTTTGTTCAGCTCATGCGTCTCATTGAGACCAACAATCATCGGCTTTCGTTTCTTGTAGACCGCAAGATTTGAATCTACGAGGAATCTCGCGATCTTCCTAACCCAAGGATATGAAAAGCCTGTACTCCTCTGAAGCCCTCTCAAAGACCTGGGCCTTGTGAGCCTCTTCCAGACAGCGATAGTGCTTTTGCCTGTGAGCTTTCCAGGGTCAATACCATGGCTCAGGGACTTGATGTAGATCTCCCTTAGTTTTTGGGCAGCGTAGTCATCGGAAACCTCTGCTACTGTCTTCCCGTTTTCTTTTCTTTTCCTGATCAGCTTGTCATCAGCAAGCGATTCCAACGCTTTGTAGATGGTGTGTTTCGAATAAGCGAGTTTTGTGGCTAGTTCGCTGGCTCTGTGAGGTCTAATCGAGAGTGCTGCAAACACGGTTGACCGTGCTGTCATATATTATATAGATAAGGCCCGCATATATTAAAGTTTTTCGTCAGTTGAGTATAAAATAGACACCACACTCATCACACAACACAATTGTGCCCTAGCACATATTCATCCGTCCGTGCAACTGTAAGACGACGCCATGCGCCAGCAACCATGGCCCTTGATCCAAGGCTCATTCCGGAGTTCGTTGACCCTCGTGAATGCGTCTTGTCCCGCGCACCTTGTCGAAGTCGCTGTCGAAGGATACGATCTCCCATATCCCCTCGCAGCGACCTCGATGAGTTCTGCCCCTACAGCATGGCCAATCGCGCTGAGTGCCTCAATCCCTCGGAATGGGGACTGAGCTAGGAAGGAAGTATCAGAAACCCATGAATCTCGAAATCCCTATCAAAAGCGAAAGCCGAATCGATTCCCAATCGCTCCATGATGGCGAAGGACAGCGAATCTGTCAAATCGATCGTCTTATCCGAGTACCTTCTGAGGTACTCCAGACCCAAGCTCCAGTCCTCCTCACGAACATCCTCGACCAAGACAAACCTGGAAGAGAGAATGGAATCTAGCTGATGGATAGCCGCCCTCTTAGTTGCACGCTTTGTCAGGCCGTCGATATACTCGATTAGCACATTCTTCCCTGTTACGAAACGATGCCCCTCTTCCAGGGACGCTTTCAGGAATTCCTTGGACGCGAAATGGTTCTTGTCTCTCCTAGAGGCCAAGGCTATGAAGCCGCTAGTATCGATATAGATTCTCAACTAGGGCCTCCAATCCTTGCGCTCGCTCCAGTCCTTCCTTTCAAGGTCGAGGGCCCCAACGATGGAGAAGATGGGATCATTCTCCAGATCTCCTTCTCGCTTGTTGATATATTCCCTTATCGCCTCCCTGATTGCCTCCTTTATCGGGACGTTCTTCATCTCGCTCAGGTTTCTGAGCTTCGAGTAGGAGATCAGATCCAGCTCTGTCTGGATGTACTTCTTCTTCATGGTGTGGAATAGGGTGTAGAGATGTTTAAATGTTTCGGAACATTCAAATGTCAGACCACATCTAAATTGCCTCGAACTGCCTCCTGGCGGTCTGGAAGGCAAGAATCTCATACTTCGTCAAGGGACATAAACTCCTCGGTCTCGACTATTCTGTCCGGTTCCTCGAGGAAGCTCAGCTCTGTAGGCACTCCTCCAGCGACGACGCATACGAGCGACGGATAGGCACCACCTTCGCCTGAGTAATTTCGAGCTAGGTTGCCACGATCAGGAGGGTACGCGACCTAGGCGTATTGCCGACAGTGTTGAAAGCACCAACACTCGTAAGTTTCCATCCAAGTTACAGGTCTACAGTTATTTGGACAGGGATATTCGTTGGGAAGGGGTTGGGCACCTCTGACTTTCGTCTTTGAGTAGAGAGACCGAGCAACACGAAAGCTCGGACGGGGTAGGACACCTGAAATGGATTACCGCTTTTCTTGGCAGACGAGTTGCCTGAGACGGACGAGGAAAGCGTGAAATACATACTTCGAGAAGAAATGGGAAGGCCTATAGGGGGAAATGACGCTACTCGGGCCTGGGTGTGTCGTCACCTCGCCTCCGGTCCTTGGGCCTCGCAGAAGGGAGTGTGTCTCACTGGTCCGGGTTTCCCTATCAGCTTACCTTCTGCTAGATCAAAAGAACATAGTTAAATAGCCAATCCCGAATTGAAAAGAAAGATGAACCCTGTGAGGATTTTGAAGGACCTCCTGCGAGAGGACGACTCTATCGAGGTCGCATACCTCTTCGGATCCGTGGCCAGGGGGAGAAGCGGACCATTGAGCGACATAGATGTGGCGGTCTTCCTCAAGGACTCCCTTGGCCGCAGGGAGCGACACGAGAAGAGGCTGTCCCTCGTCAACGAGATTTCCTCTGCACTGAAAACGGACGAGATTAATGTAGTGATCATGAACGACTCCCCTCTGCTTCTCAACTTCAACATAATCAGGGACGGCAAGGTCCTGAAGTCCAAGGAGGAATCCCGCAGGGTCCTTCTCGAAACGAGGATAATGTCCAGCTACTTAGACAGGAAGTTCTACGATGACATGCACGTCCGCGAGGGCATGAAGAGGATCGCAGAGAAGGGAATTCTATGAGAGAGATACATTCCAAGCTCGAGGACTTGAGGAGATACACGGGTCTGCTGAAAGGCTACCGGGAGCGAGGCAGAGAGCAACTGGAATCCGACCTGACGCTCAGAGGCGCTGTCGAGAGGTACCTTCATCTGGCAATAGAGTGCGTCCTTGAGATAGGTGAGATGATAATCTCAAAGGAAGGCTGGAGGAAGCCCGAGACTTACAGGGAAGTGATCGAGATACTTGGCGAGAGAGGAGCCCTTCCAGCAGAATTCGCGGGCAAGTTCAGCCGGGTCGCCGGTCTTCGAAACATATTGGTTCGCCGATACTCCGATGTGGACCTCGATGAGCTCCACAATCATCTCGAGGATGATATGAAGGACTTTGATGAATTCGCGAGACATGTAGCTCATCATCTTACTTAGCCGAGTTGATTAGGTCAGACAGACTCTACTCGAGCTACATCGGGTGAGGGACATCCAGCTGGAAGGGATAGAACTCGAATCGCACCTCGAAGAGAGGAGGCGGGAATCCAGGAACTTGCGGTTGGTCTATAGGGTGTGGAAACGGAACCTCCTGAGACTCTCTTCTACTCTCTATCTCAGTTCTCTCAACATCTCCACATACCTTTCTTCCCCGAACTCCCTCTTATGTTTCATGACCTCGAATATCTCTCTCATAACAACAGTTCCGATTCTGTGAATGGCCTCGTGCTCGCTGTAACCGGACTTCATCAGCCTGATCAAAGTGTCCTTCGTTTCCTTCGGCTCATTCTGCTCAATCTGATATTCTACAACGCTGTGGATCGCTGCGTGCAGTATGGGATTCATTTCGATATCGTTATCTTCTTTCATGAGCGAATTCCTCTGACCCCGCATCCCTCTCTTCTTTTAAGATCGTGAACAAGATCACCTGAACGATTCCGTGGTCTAAATCCTTTCGCCAAAATCATTAAGAAGACTGTCACATATGGGACAAACGGGAGGGAAAGTATGCCCCCGCCAGCGATCAAGACGGTTTGCGACCTGATATACTGGCAGTATGCCAAGATAATCTCGGATTCCGCGGGCATGGGCAAGAAGAACTGGAGATTCGTTATGAACAGATTCAAGAAGCTGCAACAGGGCGAGATATTCTGGAACGATATCAGGGAGTATGTGAAGGAGCACGAGAGCAGGGACGAGTGCATCTTTTGTGGCAGTAAGGGCTCCCTAACCCTGGAGCACCTGTTCCCTCGGTCGCTGGGAGGACTTCAGGACGAGAAGAATGTCGTCTGGGTGTGCAAGAGCTGCAACTCCTCGAAGGGGGCGAGAAGGCCGTACGAGTGGTACACGCTCATGCACGGACTGCGAGGGGCGAAGTACAACGTCCCGAGAATCGCGGAAGGGAAGTACCTGAAGCTCGTATATGAGATTCTTCGCGCCAAGGGGCTGTTAGACTACTCCATCGATGACGTGAGGGCGGATGTCTGTCCTGACTGCAACTTGGGGGAAGTGTGCGTTCATGAAAACTCCGTCGGCAAGCTCTCACCTCTCTGTCTTGACGGGATGGTCACAATCTGTCTCAGCTAATCGCATCATCGCAGGAACACTGAAACGGGTGGATAGTGCACATCCGAGGTCTCCGGACAGTCCGCGATGAGAATCTGGCTTCTTGGGATTCTTTCCCGCCAGAAACTGTTCCTTGAGATGGGATTTGAGTACTGTCTCAAGCGTCATTTCTTTACCTAAAGTAAAGCTTATTTACCTATAATCAGATGAATAGAGCATGAAGAAAAAGGCCACGACAGTGACGATCAGCTCCAAGGGACAGATAACCCTTCCAAAGATACTCAGGGAGAAGTATCACCTGACCGAGGGAGAGGAGGCAATCATACTTCCAGCACGTGAAGGAATACTCATAAAGCATAGGGAACTCTCCCTGAGAGGAATTCTTGCTGGAAAGGTCCAAACAGATCGCTTTGAGGAAGACCTCAGGAAGCTGAGGAGGGAGTGGACTCTGTGAAGGAGTACGTCCTGGACACGATGGCTCTCGTGAGGTTTCTTGAGGATTCCCTGCCAAAGAAAGCCAACGCTGCAGTTAGGGGAGCAGAGAGCGGCGAGAACCTCCTTCTAGTCCCGGAAATCGTCATGGACGAGTTTGTGTATATCGCTCTCAGGGGAAGGCTGAAGACAGAGGACCCAGCTGCGAGGATAAGGGAGGTCCTGATGCACATGAGGTCATCGCGTTTCGTGTCCCTCGTTCCAATGGATTTCTCCTGCTGGGAGACCTTCCTCGAGATCGACTTGGCAGAGCTGCACGACAGAATGATATGCTCCATTGCCGTCACAAAGGACATCCCCGTAGTCACGGACGACGAGGAAATCGCCTCCTGGAGCGGAGTGAAGACAATCTGGAACTAATCGCGCACCACATATCTCGCGGGTCAAACAAGACCGCAAAGAAGGGTCTCCGCCGAAAGGATAATCCGCCCACTTTCTCTCGAGAGGACCAAACCTCATATCAATCGCTCTTGTCCAATCAGACGAATCGATAGAGAACGTTCTTCGAGCGGTCGAACTCAACGGCGCGTGGGCCTACGATCCAGTTGGCGGGGATTGGAAGTGGTACATGAGATTCAAGCCGTACAAGGGCGACCTGAAGACGGTCGACCACATAATGGGGATTTGGGTAAACGTCACGGCGGACTCCAATCTCACCATTGCAGGAGTGGTTCCCTCTCAGACAACGATACAACTACACAAAGGATGGAATCTCGTCGGATTCCCTTGTTTCAACACTTCACTCACGGTTGCGGATTTGATGTCAACTGTTGCGGTGGAGAGAGTGGAAGGCTTTGATGTTTCGTCCCCGCTCAATTTCCTAAGAGTTCTTCAGAACTCTGATGTCCTTTTGGCGGGAGAGGGGTATTGGATAAAAGTCTCTGAGGACGCACTCTGGATAGTTTCGAATGTCTAATGGTCTTCACGACCCGCGGGAGATTCCACCTGCGCGTACTCCTGGCAGTAATGGCAGTACCAGCGCTTCTCAGGCTGTATCCAGCTTGTCGGCCTGCCGCACTTCGGGCAGGGATAGCTAGGAGATACGAACTCTTGGGTCTCGCTCCTCTGCGCGGAAGGAATCAAGAACAGCACAATGGAAAAGAAGAGGACGAAGAGCCCGACGCCCACAGCAATGAGTCCCTGCTACATCTACAGGAACTCGCACGCCGAGGGAGTGCACTCTCATATCAGGGTCAGCATAATGCCCAAGGGGATCAATGCCACTCCGAGCACTATCAGGATGTATGCCACTGTGATTGGACCCTTGAACCTGGACGCACGTTTTCTCTCCGCGGAGCTCACATCTACCCTCCTGGCGTGTGGATTGGTTAAGGGATTCTTAAGCTTTTCGAGAAGGCCCGCTCATGCTCTGCCCCCCTTTTCGGACCGAAAGGATTGCTGGTTATGTGGATTCAGTCCAACCCGCCAAAGGGCTCAGGTTTTCGGCGGTAGTCCTTGCTACTGAAGGGCATCACACGAAGAAATAGATTGTCGCTGCAGGACTCTTATTGGTAATTCTTTCGTGGATTTTGCATGTCGTTTTTCGGCTAGTGTTTTGGGAAATCCCATTCCCTCCATGGGTGATGATTCCTGTCTTGTTCGGCATAGGAATGCACTCCTTC
>JBHIFI010000061.1:0-9636 GCA_046761005.1 Thermoplasmata archaeon | reverse complement strand
TGGCATAGGGAATCATGAGAAGGGCACATAACACTTTCTCTACGAAACAATGGTTCCCTTGAACTTTTTCCCAAGAATAGCGTTCCTCAAAGAGGACAAATCTCTCCCGTCAAGAACGAGAAGGGGAATCTTCGCTCTCTTGATTATTCGAGCGCCGACGACATCAAATATCACTGTTGGACCTGCTCTGCCCTTGGCTTCTCTTGATAGCTTGATGATATCATCGTACGTCATCCTGGCTATTCTCTTGGCATCGCGATAACGCTTCGGGTCTTTGGAATATACACCATCCACATCAGACGCGTTGACAAGCCTCTTGGCACCGATCTTCTCTGCCAGCCTAGCTGAAACTCCATCAGTCGTTCTTCCTGGACGCGTACCTCCCATAACAACTATCTTGCTCCTCTTACCCTCCCTAATGGCATCCGCGTAGGAAGCTGGCGGGGACGTGTTAGCGTCCTTTCCAATTGCAGCACTCAACAGCATCGCGTTGATTCTAGTGGCCCTGATCCCCATGAAGTCAAGATATCTCTCACCCGCTCCCAATTCTCTTCCAGCCTTGATGTATGACCTTGAGAACTTGCCTCCTCCCGCAACTATATACAGCTTGACTTTGCGATTTGTATGACGCAATGTGCGACCAAGATTCTTCAGAAACGCTATATCCTCACAATCAAGAATCGAGCCACCAATGGATACTACAACCTTCTCCATCCAATCCCTAACTTAATATGCATGAAGGATTTAAGGAATAAAAAGAATGCGGTGAAGATGGGACATGAGCCAGGAGATAGCGAGATACACATTCAAGAGAGATCTTGAAGAGATACGGGGGACTAGGGGCAGGGGTACCGAGCTTATTTCACTCTATGTCCCACCGGATAGGCAGATATCTGATGTCATGGCCTATCTCAGAAATGAATACTCGCAATCCTCCAACATAAAGTCGAAGGGAACAAGGAAGAATGTGATGGCCGCCATAGAATCGATAATGAGTAGGCTCAAGGCTTACAAGAGGCCGCCCGAAAACGGAATCGTCTTCTTCATAGGTCATAAGTCTGTATCCGCTGACCAGACGCAAATGGTCCAGTTTGTGTTGGAGCCGCCAGAGCCTTTAACCACATATCTCTACCGGTGCGATTCGGAGTTCTATATGGACCCGCTCCTCGAGATGCTCGAAGAAAAGGATACCTACGGGCTCATTGTCTTGGATAGAAAAGAGTCCACCCTAGGTTTTCTGAGAGGAAGGAGGATTGAGATGGTCAAGAACATTCAATCACTTGTTCCCAGCAAACACAGCAAAGGAGGACAATCGGCGCGCAGATTTCAGAGAGTGATAGAGATAGCGGCACACGAGTTCTTCACAAAAGTCGGAAACCTAGCGAACGAGACCTTCCTTGCTGAGAAGGATTTCAGGGGCATTCTTGTGGGCGGGCCTGGAGCAACGAAGGATTTCTTTGTTTCCAGGGACTATCTCCATCATGAGCTCAAGAAGAAGATCATAGACACCTTCGACACGGGGTATACAGATGAATACGGCCTACGCGAACTAGTCCAGAAGGCTCAAAATGCCCTTTCCGACCTCGACCTGATGCGAGAAAAGCGGCTCCTGGACAGGCTTCTAAAGGAGATAAGGAAACCCGATGGCGGTCTCGCTACTTATGGGGAGAAGCAAGTCCGCGAGGCATTGAAACTTGGCGCGGTCGATTTGCTCCTTCTCTCCGAGGGTGTTAAGAGAAAGAGGCTCAACTATCTCTGTGAAAAATGTGGTTCAAAAGAATCGATATCCGCCAACGCAGTTCCGCTTAGCAAGAAGTGCGAGAATTGTGCGGAAACGATGATGCTAGAGAAGGAATTCGACCTTCTCGAAGATATCCACAAGGAGGCTATGGAGGCAGGCGCAAGCGTGGAAATAATATCCACCGACTCTGAGGAGGGCCAGCTCCTGTTGAAAGCATTTGGCGGGTATGCTGGAATCCTGAGATACAGGGTGAACTGATGCTTAGAGAACCTTGGGGCGAAGTGGAAAATGACCTGAGGCTCATCAGGCGCAGAGCTGAAGAGGAGTTGGGTGCCCAGCACCTCGACATACCTTTTGAAATCCCCCCAGAGGGCCTCGGCGACATTTGCTTTCCCACCTTTCAGTATTCTTCCATCCTCAATACTAGCCCAGAGGGTTGTGCCATGAGTATGGCGTCATCTATGGACAAAGGCAGCTATTTTTCCAAACATGAGGCTGCGAGAGGATACGTGAACTCCTTTGTCGACTGGGGGAAGCTAACTCCTCAGGTGATAGAGTCTATCATCTCACTTGGCTCAGAGTACGGGAATCTCGAGCCCAAGAAAGAGAGGATTTTGCTGGAACATACGAGCGTCAATCCCACGGGCCCCATTCATATTGGCCGTTCGAGGAACTCGATTATAGGAGACACGCTCGCGCGGGTTCTTAGAAGGGCCGGTTATGAAGTAACTGCGGAATTCCTAGTGAATGATACGGGAAAGCAGATGGTCATTCTTACTTGGGGAAAAAAGAATATTTTGGAGAAGGAACTCCCAGAGGCAAGAAGAGACAAGGACGACCACCTCCTCGTTCGCTATTACCAGAAGGCCTACGAAATTCTGGAGTCCGATCCGTCCCTCGAGGAAAAGATTGAAGAACTCGTGCTAAGACTCGACAGCGGAGAGGAAGAGATACTCTCCGAGGCCAAATCTGTGGCGGAGCGGGTCATAAAAGGTATGGTTTCTACCCTTGAGGATGTCAATGTCTCCCTGGATTCCTACTTTTGGGAGTCGGATACTATATTGGATGGGAGTGTTCAAGAAGTCATTAGGTCTCTCAAGGACTCTGAATACGCCCGTTCCGACGAAGGGGCCTATTATCTTGACCTCGCCCCGTTCGGTATACATGGCTGGGATGCTCGCTTCTTCTTCACGAGAAAGGATGGGAGCTCGCTCTACACAACGCGAGATATCGCCTATCACCTTAGCAAATTCAAGAGATGCGATACTGCGATCAATGTTCTCGGTGAGGATCAGAAATTGGGAATGAAGCGACTCTCCCTCGCCTTGGAAATGATGGGGGTAGAAAAGAAGCCTGAGACACTCTTCTATGCTTTCGTTTCACTGCCCACTGGGAAGATGTCGACTCGAAGCGGTGCTGCGGTGCTTTTGGACGATCTAATAGAAGAGTCGAGATCCAGGGCCTCTGAGGAAGTGAAGAAAAGAAGGCCCGACCTCAGCCCGGAAAAGGTGAAGAGCATCGCAAACATCGTTGGAACGGGTGCCGTCCGATACAATATCCTCAGGGTCCAGGCGGAAAAGAAGATGGTTTTCAAGTGGGAGGAAGCTCTCAACTTCGAGGGGAATAGCGCGCCTTTCATTCAATACTCTCACGCCCGAGCATGCAGCATTCTGAGGAAGTGCCCAGAAAGTCCTGAGGCAAACTATGCCCTCCTGACACATCCCGCTGAGGTTCTCTTGATCAGTTCGCTAAGCAAGTTCCCAAGCGTGATTCGGAGCTGCGCAGACAGCCGAAGAGTGCATTCTCTGGCGGCATATGTCTTTGACCTCTCCTCCAACTTCAATCAATTCTATAGAGACTGTGGGGTAATTCATGCTGAACCGAGGCTGAGAGGCGCAAGAAGTGCTCTGGTAGAGTGCACAAAGATCGTTCTGGCGAATTGTCTCGAAACAATGGGCATTGAGGCTCCAGAGGAGATGTGAGCTACTTCTTCTTTTTCTTCTTCTCCTTGGGCTCCTCTTTCTTTCTCCTTCTGAATCGCAACTCTCCCCTCTGCCATTTCCTTCGCAGCCAGACGACCACGATGACAAGGATGATTATTACGATGAGGACTATGTATACAAGCCAGGTCTTCCACGGAGCTTGACTCACTGTCACGAAGTCTGTCATCCGGTTCTCCGATCCAATTTGCTCGCTGTGTTCCTCAGCATCGCTCACCTTGATGAGGATCGTCAGCTTCCCAACTACCTCAGGTGTCCAGGTGATTTCTGCGCGAACCTCCTCTTCCGCGGCGATCTCAACTTGGCCTGGAATCAAACCGGATTCATTGTAGAACTTGAGGCTGCCAGCACCTATCTCTGTCTCCTTATCACCCTCTTTCAGATAGAAATGGACTTCGACGTTTCGAGCGGTAGCGTGGTTTACCTTGTTGCTTATGTTGACAGAGAGTTTGATTCGTTGTCCTTCCTCTACGGTCTCGGGGTCACTGTAGAAGGTGCCTGGTGCGATTTCAAGATCAGGTCGAGATGCAGAGTCCCACCTGACTTGAACTGTCAGAGTGGAATTTCCAGTGTTCCCTGCCCTATCCGTCACGTTGACAGTGAGGTTATAGGTATCTATCCTCGTATAGTTGTGAGAAACATTGTAGTTCCCAACCTGCGCTTGAATAACAGTTCCGTCTCCGAAGTCCCACTCGAACGTGAGATTGTCGATATCGTCATAGTTGTCCCCGGACTCGCTCGCGTTGAAATAGAATGTCTTGTTTTCGACTACGAAGGTCGTTGGCATGAATGTGTCGTTCAGAATGATGACACGAGCTCCTGGGGGTGTAATGTCCTTAATGACAAAGAAAACACTGACATTCGAACTCCAGTGTCCCACCTCATCTGCCACTGTCAGATTCACAGTATGGTTGCCAGGAAAGTAGAAGGAGTGAGTGAAATCTGGAACGAACTCATCCCATGTTCCATCGCTTTCCAGGTCCCACTTCCAGTCCACAATATTTCCTTCGCTCGATTCGAACCTTGAATCCGTTGATTTCTCGCTGTCAAACCTGATCATTACCGTCTCGTTAACCTCAATCGTCATGTTGTTGGCATTCTCGTGGTACTCCCCAAGTGCTGTAATGTTCACTGATATCTGCGCCTCTGGATCAAGTTCGTCGACGAATATTGTAGCTTCCCTATAGCTCATGTTTCCTCCTATGTCTAAACCTGACTCGGATATCGTCAGATTCACTGTGTACTTGCCACCCTGAGTGTAGTTGAAGTCTGGCTCCATGCCATATCGCGTACTATCACTCGCATTGAATTTATCGAACAGCCAGGTGAAGTTCGCATTCGGTGATACTAGTCCCGTCGGACTGTTCGGGTCTGTGGAAGTTGCCGCGGAAAATGTAATGTTCAGATTCGCAGGAACTACGGCCGAGTAGTTGTCAAAATCGGTGTCCAAGAAATGAACCCGGTCGAGCGGGTCGGTGATTTCGATTTTGGCGGTTCCATTCTCCGAGCGTCGAATGGTCATGTCTACGGCAACCGGCCCCCCTGAACCTTGCGGCGGGTCGATTCTAATTGCTAGAAAGCCCCTGACATCTATTCCTGAGAGGGTTTCGTTTTCCACCATCTCATACCTTATTCCGTCCTGGGTGGGGAGCTCGATTCGATATGTGAAATTCTTTTCAGTCTGGTCGATGATACTGGTATCGTACTCCACGTATTGAGTCATATTGTATTCGTCCTGTCCGGATTCTATCCCAGTGGTGTTGTATTCTGTCGATGTGTTAATCCAAATCACATCTGTTGAGTTGATAGAGGAATTTATATCCGGCGCGACGGTAACACTATAACTGCTGTGATTTGAGATGAAATGATTGTCATCGATGAGGAAGAACTCGTCCGTAATTACATGCCTAGGGCCTTTCGCTTCTAGCCAATCGACCAGCATATCGATTTCAGTGGTGTTCAGTGTGCCGTCGCCATTTCCGAGGGTGACATCGACCTGCAACCTGAGATTGTGAAGCTCAGAGTATTCCATGCCCTCCAGATAGCTCTCACTGTTTAGCTGCCATGACCTATTGACGGTAATGAAGTTCCAGTCACCGTTCTTGAATGTTATCTTGTTCTCAATTCTCTCTTCCTCGGACCGTTCGAAATACTGCTTGCCAACATCGATTGAGGCGTTCGTCACAGTGACTGAAGGCAAAGTGACTGTCTTGTAGCCATCAATCCTGACTACGAGCGAAAAATTACCTGGATAGGCACCCACGCGAAACTCAGGCGGATCGTCATCTGTCTTTGTCACAAATCTGTTGTTGCCGAGGTCGAAGAGGGCCACATGGATTGGTCCATCTGTGATACCCCACAGCTTTTCTGCATCATGTGCCTTGCCCCTTATCACGAACTCATACAGCTCAAGATCCGCTCTTGTACCGCCCACCAACTGGACGGTCTCGTTCTCCACGGAATGCAAGGCAGTGTAGCTCGCTGTGATGGTGTCAGTATTGTATAGAGTCTGTGTGAAGTGGATCCTACCTGTCAAAGCATCCAAGATATAGTTGGCAGGATTGCCATTTATCTCTATGACTTCTGTCGAAGGGACTGCTGGATATGATAGCTTGGAGGTGTTCGTGAGAACCTCTCCTAACACGTCTATGCTTCCATTGTATGTGTAGTCTGCCCAAATCAGGGTTCCCTCTGAGATGGTAACATTGTAGGTCACAGTTCCGTTGAGCATATCTACGAACCACTCTGTATCCTGAGGCCAAGGCGAGCCATCTCGGTAGAGCGAAATCAATGTGATGTTGGTGTGGTTGAGCTGAGCAATGGTCTCATCTCCCAGAGCGCCAAGTGTCAAGTTCTCATCTTCAAAGGTCGTATAGTTGTAGTTAGCGTAGATGACGTCTGTGTCTTCCACAGTCAGGTTCAGCTGGAATGTCCCGTTGAGATAGTCCATCTGGTAGACTGAGGGATCCATAGGGTCATCATTCAAGTACAGTTCTTCTGAGGAGGAGATGATGTCTGTGTTCTTGAGAATGCCAATGATGTTGTTTGGCATGACAACTACGTTCTGGAAGGTGGGCGAATAGTCCATGTGTGAAACTTCAATCTCGAACTCACCGTCATAGATGTCCATGGAATACCAGCCTTCTATGTCCAGGCCACAGTACCAACTATGTGTCGGAGAGGCTAGGTAGTAACGTGAGTCTGAGATTTGCCACGGATCCGACTGGGGTTTGAAGTCCCACCTTTGGAAGTTACCGTTTTCGACATCGTCGAAGAACAGATCCTGGCTTGCAGTCTCGATCTTGATGTCATCAATAAACCATCCTTCGTACACGATGTTCGAGTCGCTTGCGAATCTGAAAGCGATTCGGACGGTTCTTCCGGCATAGTCACCTAGGGCGAAGGTGGGTGACTTCCAGCCGTTGGAATCACCTGTGAAACCGCCCTGGCCGTAGACAACTGTGAAATCGGTGTAATTGCCAATTGGATACAAGACTTCCCAACTACTACCCCAATCGATGGATATCTGAACGTTTCCTCCGTCTATTCCATCCTCCATGAGGTACCAATGTTTGAATCTGAGGTAAGCAGTCTCAGACGGAGGAAGGGTGATGTTACGTGATATCATCCACTTGTCCTTCTTGTTCTCATACTCTCGTATCGGGGATGTCGTCGTGAGTATTTCATAGTCGTTGGCCCTCTCTCGCAGTGTGACGGTCGCCCCGTTTACTGGCTGCCCCGTCCCACCGTCGGTCACCGCACCGCGAATCGTTGCGTTGATGTCCCTAGATCTCAAACCGATGTAACCCAAGTCCAGACTCTCATCGTGGACTCTCACTATCGGTGTTTCATTGCCGAAATACACTCTTCCTTCTAGGCCTGGGACCTCTCCTGGCGTCTCAATGCGGACTTCATAGTAGCTCGGCTGAGAAATCTCGAATTCGAAGTAACCACCAGGCGAAGTCTCTACCGAGACAGGATCCAAAGATGAAATGTCATGCAAGTCAACCTGAATGCCATTAAGACCCTCCTCGAGCTCGAGCCCAGTATCCCAGACTCCATTTCCGTTTCTATCATCAAACACATAGCCAAATACTTTCACTAGCTCTTCCTGCGCTCGCAAATACTGGCTCGGCGTCACCACCATAGTGCCTAGCATCAGCAGTAAGACTATGGCAGTGACTGTTAGGCTCGAGTTTCGGGTCTTCATATCTGTTTTCCTCCGATATACCTATCGTACCCAGTACTGGGTTGCCGATGGCAAGGCTACCGCATGTAAGTTATGTTCTTATTTAAAACTTTGCGGGTGAGATGCCCGCTCAAAATAGGAAAATTCTCACTACTGGCTATCCAAGAATCGACCCGCCAAAATGCTATAAAGATAGCGATGCGATAGCGCTCAATTTCCTCACCAAAGACTCTGCTATCCGGGGAAGCTCGAAATCCGAAGGAGTCTTTTCGTCGAGGATTTCGATTAGCTTGCTTCTGAACCTAAGATTCCTAATTGCTGATTTGCATCTGCCCGGATACCGCTCAGAGGCCTCCTCGCTGAAATCATCATTCTCAATCATCTCCAAGCAGGTCTCAGCGGCCTTTTCCGCGGAATATACTCCTGGACCGATCCCTGCTCCCGTCCAAGCATTAACGAAACCCGCCGCATCACCGACGAGCATAACCCGTCCACTTTGAATCTTGTCTAGCACAGCGTATGGAATCATATGGCCACTCACTTGAGAACAGGAAATACCTAGGTTTCTGCAAAAGATGTCAAACTTGTGCCTCAAACCTACGGATTTTCTCATCAGTGCCCCCATACCAATATTGACAGATTTCCTGTTGGGTATGAGCCAAGCGAATCCGATTAGATCATCGAAGAAGTAAGTGTTGTTGTGATCTCCCGTTCCCAGCAGATTTTCGAAGTCCTTCAATTTGACATCCGCGATCACAGCAGCATATTTCTTCTTGGGATCATGAACAAGGCCTATGCTTTTTCCCACCACGCTGTGGACTCCGTCAGCTCCGATGAGAAGTCTAGCCTTGTATTCCAAGTGTGGAGTTCGGACAATGACCTCGTCAGAGCAGGTCGCCACCTCCGTAACTGGACAGGAATCAACGACCTCTGCTCCAGCATCCATAGCCATCTTTGTAATAAAGTAATCGAGCCTCTCTCTTCTGAAAAAGTAATTCTCACCCTGAAGAGATCTGATTCTCCTGTAGTTGTAGAAGATGTTGTTGAACTCGCCCTTAGCCTCCAGAATGTCGAAAACACCGCGAGGGAACTTGGAAAGTGTCCCTCCGTCAACTACCCCGCCACACGCTTTCCATCTAGGGAGTCGTTCCATTTCGATAAGGAGTGTCCTCAGTCCGCTGCTCGCAGATCTGTAAGCTGCAAAACTTCCCGCAGGACCAGCCCCAACGACGATGAGATCGTACACCGAGCCTCAATCGCCTAGGGAGCTTAAAAATGTGGCTCCAGTCCTCTTATTCAGCTCCCGCAGCCTCGGGCGACCGCCAAGCCTCTTCTGGAAGGTCCTCATACGGCACTTCTTTCTTCTTCTTTTCTTTCTTCAGATTCCTCTCCACTTCCCTGCCATCGATTTCCCAGTAGAATATCCTCCACGACCTCCCACTGGATAGTATTTCAGAGTCGACATTGGTGTTCAAGAGTGCGGCATCGTGCAACTTATAGAAGAGCTTCCTATCCTCAGGCTCGATGGCGTTATCTACGATAACGTTCTCGTAGCCAAAGTATCTCAGTACCCTGTCAGCCATATCACTAGCCTCATTAGGACTGACATCGAGGGCGTTCTCGATAGCGATTTTTAGCTTTTCACGAGTAACAAGCATCCATCAATAATTCTGTCATTCCTCGTATATCAACTTTACGCATGATGC
>JBHIFI010000060.1:0-9965 GCA_046761005.1 Thermoplasmata archaeon | reverse complement strand
AAAACTTCTTTTACGCTGAGATTCATTCCGAATCTTCGAAACAAGGTGATTGCCTGGAAGAGGGCACTGACGGGATAGAGAGGAAGTTGAAGGAGAACGGAACTGTTCTGAGAGACAGCTTCAAAGTCAGGAGAATCGGGATCTTCGGCTTCTTCGCGAGAGGTGAACAGGAAGCGACAAGCGACATTGACATCCTCGTAGATTTCACGGAGCCGATAAGCCTCATCGAATTCGTGGCGCTGGAGAGGCATCTGAGCGAGATCCTGGGAAGGAAAGTCGACTTGGTGATGAGGAGTGCCCTGAAACCGAGGATAGGCAAGCACATCCTCAAGGAGGTCAGATACCTGTGAGGGAGCACGGGGACTATCTCGAGGACATCATCGACTGATGGATGCCATTGAGGAATTCGTAGAAGCCTTCAGAAACCTCTATCTCTTTGAAAATCCGCTTTCACAGCGTTGCGTCACTCTCAAGGGCAATGAGCACCACCTCGATGACGTGCGACCGAACTGGATTTCGTGCTGACCATATATTACTTCCCTAGGTTCTCCGCGTGCAGGTCCAGATGATCGGTTTCGATCTCGACGAGTGCGCCGAAGAATTCCTTCAATCTGGGCTCTATGGCCCTGTCCCTGAATGTGGTGTATGCCTTTATCGCGCGATCCTCCCTCTCCCATCCTTCCTGCGTGTTCTCCTTGAAGTCCTCGCTGCAGGTTCCGGCCTCTAGAGAGGGCTTTGAAATCTTCAAGAACTTGCAGATCGCGCTCGCATGCTCTCCCTCAACCTTTCTCAGAGCCTTGAACTTGGCGAAGCCGTACTCATCTCCTGCCTTCTTGGCGACGTTCTCGGCGCAGGAATAAAACGCTGTATTGCTCAGCTCGAGCTTCAGGGCTGCCTCGAGGTCCTGGCGGGCGACTTCGCTCAGCTCAATGTCGAATTCCCTCGGATTCCATTCACCCGCCTCAACGAAATACTTGATCTGCGCTCCGCAGAAGGGGCACCTTGCGGGCGGCTCAATTCCTATGTACGGATCGCCGCAAATCCTGCATCTGAATACTTTCACCTTTGCCATTTTTTCACCTTTCAAATGATTGTTGCGACTCGAGTATTGATAGTGATTCAAGCGAGATATATCATGCTTTCTTGTCTCAGAAGCTTCTGAACACAGCGAATTTGTCAACTTCCGAGAGAAGATAGTATCTTCCATCAGGCGTAATGTCAATTGATTCAATCCTCCCCCAGCTAATCACGTCCACAGCGATGTTCGATCCCATATCCCACTGTACGGCTTTTCCACCGCCAATCAGGTTAGTGGTGATGAATCGCTTACCATTATCCGTGACCTTGACCAACTTGTTTGCAATCATTGTGCTGATCTTTTCGACTGGTTTTGATACGTTTGGGCTGTTCAAATCGAACACATAGATGGAGTTATCAGCACTGGCTACGAAAACAAGGGATGTGGCCCTTGCTATCCTGATATCACAGACTTCGCCACCCACGGTCGCATAGCCGTATGTCGAAAGCGGATCTGGTGCGCTCAGATCTAGAAAGAGAATGTTTCCGTGAAGGGTTCCAGCCATTAGTATCGAACCATCCGAAGAGAGCTCCACTGCAGTAACAATCGATTCTGTGCTGTAATTCATCACTGGAGTGGTCGAATCATTCCTGAAAAGGTACACGTTCCCGTCCTCGCTACCCATGGCCACGAGTTCACCATTTGGACTAATGGAAACAGAGTTTACTTCACCGCCAGCCACAAACTCAACTAGCGGGCTCCGAGAATTCCTGGAGAATATATAAAGCCGTGGTGGATAGTCTGTGAATCCAGTTCTTCCCACGACGATTCTGCTCGCATCGTCCGAAAGGTCCAGCAATTTCCCTCTCTTCATGTTGGATTCGGATATCTCCGCGATCCAGAGAGGGGTGGGGTTGTTCGCTTTGAAGAGAAAGAGTTCGTACGATGACACAGCCACAACGTAGTCTTCAAGCCTCGAATAAGCAACACCATAAGGTTGGGCCTTGTATTCGAACGTCCATACCAGGGATTTCTCTTCTACGTTGTAGAGACGAATTTCCCTAGATGTTTGAAGGATCATTCTTTTCCCGTCCGGTGAGAATGTTGCCTCTGTGCTTCCCCAGTTGCCTGTCTCTTTCCAAATCCGGATTCCAACGCTCCCTTGCAGAAGAATGAGCGCTACTGAGAATACGAGAGAGAATACGACGATTAGGGTAACCATTACCAGAAGAAATCTCTTTCTCTCGTTCAATCCTTTGCCCTCCTCCATCCAAAACAATGGCTGGGCATTTAAGCCTTGCCCATTCAAACATACTTGAATCTTGCCTAAGGAATCGCGATGGCCCTTATCAGGTTGGGATCGCCCTTCTCCAGTAGTTCGAAGCCCTCATTGATGTCATCCAGCTTGAACCTGTGAGTCACAAACTCCTTGACATCTATCTTCCCATGCTTCACGAGGTCGATGACCTTGGGGAAGTCCTGAAGACCGCATCCCAAAGAGCCCTTGATCTCGATCTCGCGGAACATTATCTTTCCCGCGTTCAGGGAGACATCCTTATGCGTGTAACCGACCACGACGATTCTTCCTCCCCATCTCACGGAATTGAAGGCCTGCTCTATCGTCGTGGGATTCCCTATAACCTCTATGGCGATGTCTGCACCTACGCCAGTGAGCCTCCTTATCCTCTTTGCGACGTCTTCTTCCTTCTTCGCATTCAGAACCTCCACAGCGCCCACCCTCTTTGCCATCTCAAGCTTCTCATCGAATATGTCGACGGCGATGACGTTGCCTCCCGCCAAAGCCGCCATCTGCACCGTCGCTAGGCCCACGCCACCGCATCCGAAGATGGCGACGTTGTCTCCCGCCTGAACCTGCGCTCTGTTCACAACCGCATGATAGGGAGTGGAAATCGCATCCGAGATTATCGCGCCCTCCTGAAGAGGCACCTCATCGGGAAGCTTGAATGCGTATTGAGCGGGAAAGGAGACGTACTCTGCGAACCCGCCGTCCCTGTGATTGCCTACCATAATCTGATTGGTGCAGAGCGTTCCCCGTCCCGTCCTGCACATGACGCAGTCGCCGCAGGAGAACACTGGCGGGATGAGAACGTTATCTCCCTTCGATGCCCCCTCGACCTCAGAGCCCATGTCTTCGACCGTACCGCTAATCTCGTGGCCGAGTATGATTGGCGGCTTCTTGAAAGTCGGAACCCCGTGGAGGTAGTGCAGGTCCGTCCGGCAGAGACCACAAGCGGCGACCTTGACTAACAGACAGCACTCATCAACTTCAGGCATCGGAACATCCTCAATCTTCAAAGGCTGACCTTTTTCATAGAATACGGCAGCTTTCATTTTCCTCCCCGCGTGAGAATAGCAAGTCGTTATAAAGAATTTGGCTTCCTCCAAAGGTGATTCGAAGTCCAAATCTGTGGACTATGATGACTGACGATCGGCACTAATCCTCAGGAGGCGGTGGCAAAGTCGCTTGGTCAGGTGCCCCTTTCCTGAAGCCCACAATCAACAAGATAGCCAGGCCTACCGCGAGGATGACAGCATCGATGAATGTGCCCATGCCAAAGGCCGGAGGAATGGCGAGAGCGGGCGTCACCATTGAGATTGCGCCCGTCATGAGTTCGAGAACGGAAAACAGGATGGCTACGGCAAGCAACTTCTTGGCTTTGGGCGCAGAGAGTCCCACTACTGCCCTTCTGGTTATCATGATTGATGCCACTACAAGGAGAACGATGGTGAAAGCCAGTGCTAGGAAGGGTTTCCAATTCTCCTGGATTACCCCTCCCGCTCCGTCGCCATTCGGAGGTGCACCGCCCCTGAAGTAGGCCATGCTTGAATCAGCCGTCTCAGGCGCAGATTCCGCGTTCCCCAAAAAGTCCCGGCCCTGAGTGATGAACTCGTAATAGCCCTCGCCGTCCGGAGCGCTGAAGTTCCATTCGTATGGAGTATCGCTCACCTGCCCAAGAGACTGAAAGGCGGACCATGAGAGATTATCCTCTGAGAAGCGGTAAAGAAGCTGTATTGCCGCAAGCCCGCTCAAAGCGTCGAAACCTTGGGCGTCGATTGCCACCGGCATGGCTGTCCGAGTGTATGGTATGACCGGAAGAGCCTCCGTAGTCGGAGGGGTAGTATCGATTGCCAGGAGGATCTCCGCTAGATTTCCCACCTCAACGTTTCCAACGCGATCCACCGCAATGGTCATCAACTCGTAGAAGCCATCCCCGTCGGGAGCATTGTAGGAGAAGGACCACGGAGGCGCAGAGGAAATAGCAGCGCTTATCCACGAGGTGAATGTGATGTTGTCCTCGCTCCATCGATAGAGCAGCTCAACGGTATCAACGCCGCTCATTTCATCAAATGCCTGAGTGAAAAGTGGTGCGGAGCTGTCAGCGAACCAGTAGTCTGATAGTGGATTAAGTGAAGAGGTCGGCGGGAGGGTATCCAATGCGATGAGGGCGTCAGCAGAAATGGGGGATGATTCTGAATTACCGAGATTGTCCAATGCCAGGGAGTAGAACTCGTAATATCCATCCTCATCGGCTGCAACGAAAGAGAAGTTCCAGGGGGCGGAGTCATCGGTACCCCAAGGCGCCCAGCTCGTCCAAGTCGCATTGTCAGAACTGAAGCGGTAGTAGAGGGTGATTTGGGCTATGCCCGAAAGCTCGTCAGTTCCGGTGGCTTCAAGAAGTACATCTGGATGATTGGTCCAGTATGGCGACGGTTGCAGAATCGATGAGAGAGGTCCTTGTGTATCAATTGCGATCCACGCCTCGGGCTGAGTGTCATTTTCCGCGTTTCCCGCTACATCGTACGCATCCGATCGGAACTGATAGTAGCCGTCTCCCTCGGAAGCCACGAAGGTCGCATCGTAGGGCGGCACCGTATCTGTCGACACCGGTGCCCAATCGGTCCACGAGGAATTATCATTGCTGAAGCGGTAGAGGAAGGTGACATTAGCCACACCGCTCAAGTCATCGTCGGCATCAGCCACCAGATCCAAAGTGTCCACATTCCGCCAATATGGGACGAGAGGTTGAACCGAACTCGTTGGAGGTTCTGTGTCATACCCCGCCATCGCATCTGCCACAAGAGGCGGGCCCTCCTCGAATCCATAGAAGTCGCGTGCAATAGAATAGTACATGTAGTGCCCATCTCCAGCTGGGAAGAGTGAGCTGGGCGTCCAGGGTGGAGATGTCACAGTATCGCAGATGCTCCAGCCACTCCAGCTGGCATTGTCTGAAGAGTAGTTGCAGTACAGTTCCACGGAATCGATGGGATAGCTTCCGTTAATGACGGTAATCAACATGACGGGAGGAATGTTCCACCAATAGGGCACCAGAGGAAGCGCCCAGGAGGAGGGTGGAACATAGGTGATGTTCAAGAAGGCGCAGGATCCCGTCAGATTGGCATTTCCAGCCACGTCGATCGCGTACACGCAGAGAGTGTGGTTGCCCTCTCCCAGCGCCATAATGTCCAAAGAGGCGGTCACATTCTCCAAGGGTGAATCGAGATCACCGTCCGACGGGGACATGGGCGCCCCGGGCCATACTTGAGGATCTTCTGTGTAGTTAGCAGACAGTATGCTCGAGTTGCCCGTGAAAGTGTCGTCGATTGTCGCATTCAGCCATACTGTGGTGCTGGGCATGAGAGCGACCTCGAGGAAGGAAGACGGAGGTTGGACACCATCATCCAATGTGGGGCCATATATTCTGGGCGGCTCTTCCTTGCCTATTCGCATAGTGGCGCAACTCCCCGTGGTATTCCAGTTGCCATAGTAGTCCCTCCCGTATACGCAAAGAGTGTAGTTGCCCTCCGCGAAACCGCTGACATCGATAGACACGGTAACATTCTCCACAGGAGAGTCGAAGGCGCTGTCCGCGGCGGTCATTGGAGTCCCGGGCCAATTTGAGGCACCCGCAGTGTAGTTGGCAGACCATATGGGGGAATTACCCGTCGTCCTGTCGTCGATTGTGGCGTTCAACCAGACGGTAGACGCGCCCTCACTGACAAGCAGGTCGTTCGAGGGAGTTTTCATACCATCATCAAGAGTAACATTGAGAACAAGAGGAGCTTCCCTGTCGCAAGTCTTTGGTCCCACCTCTCCTATCGGCTGCATCGTCGTTCTGATATAGTCCACCATTGCCAAGGAAGTCGGAATACCAGAAATCAGGGTGGCGATTACAGGCTTGTTGTCAGGCGAGTCAAAGATGAGCCTGTCGGATGGAGCCATTTCCACATTGCCCACGAGGATTCCATCAAGGTAGACGTCAACATCCAGCGGTGCTCTTACGTCGAAAGTCACGTTGTACCATGTTCCTTGCACTGCTGGGATGTCGAATGGATCGGGACCGCCAATCCTCAAGTATGTTGGGTTGAAGTTCGCGTAGATTTTGTGACAGCCCGTGAAGAAGTAGGCCATAGTCACGCGACTCGTGCGTGATGTCGCAGGGTCATACCGACCACGGGCGGCCAGTTTGAAGGGGGGCTCGAAATCCACCCATCTCTGCATCCAGGCACCGTCGACAGGATCCGGATCGTCCACAATGGCAACGGTTTCGCCGTCCGAAAAATCGGAATAGATTGAAGTGAAGCCCCACGGCCTTAGCCACCAACCCTCGCTGCTTGGAGAACTGACGCCATCCCCCTCCCAGAGGCTGCTCCAAGTTTCCTGCATTGGGATAGGACCCTCACTCGTGTCTTCCTTCTCAATTGAAGGAGATTCATGCAAAGGACCTGTTGAAACCAGAAGAAGTGCGAAGACCCATATCAAGCTCAGTGCGCAATGATGGTTACCACGCATTGTTTCCTCCTCCGACTGGGGGTTCCAAACCAACAACATCCTTATAAATGTTTTTTGGCCATTCGTGAGGAAATGGCCAGAGCGTCCGAGGTCCCGCCCTGCCCAATATATTTATAGCCGTGGCGGATAGAACGAGACGTGAAGGTTAGGCTTCGGCTTTTGAACCCTCTGAGACAAACCGTTGGCGCATCAAGATTGGAAATCGATTTTTCTGGCGGGAGCGTGGAAAGCTTCCTAATAGAGGCGGGAAAGAAACATCCGAAACTTGGAGAAGCGATGTTCACAAAGGAGGGGGGCATTGACTATTCCATCAACATAATCCTCAACGGGAAGCCGCTCACAGAGAGTGGGATGAAGAATCAGGTCAAGGAGGGGGATGAAGTGGTCCTTCTCGCTGCAGCCGCTGGCGGTTAATTTCTTATGGATGGCTTGCATAAGCCTCAGGAAAGGGGAAGCTGGTGCTCGACAGAAAAATCGGAATAGTCGACCTCTCAAGGAACTCGGTCAAGATCGTGGATGTTCCCAAGGAGATACGAGCAAAATATCTTGGCGGGAGAGGAATTAACACCTACCTTCTTTACAAGCTCCTCCGCAAGGGAGTGGCCCCCCTTTCGCCAACCAATGTCCTCATCTTGGGAGCGGGACTTTTGACCGGAACTCTCGTACCAAATTCCTCAAGATTCAACGTCTCAACGAAGAGCCCCGAGTCTGGATTTCTTGGTGATTCGAACTGCGGCGGTTTCTTCGCACCCGAGATGCGCTATGCGGGATTCGACCACATAATTCTGAAAGGAAGGGCGAAGAAGCCCAGCTATGTCTATGCAGAAGATGAAAACATCGAGATAAGGGATGCGAGGGACTACTGGGGACTGAATACGAATGATGTCCAGAAGTCTTTCCGCAAGGACCTCGGTGATGTGGAAGCTGTATGCTGCGGAACGGCGGGCGAAAATCTCGTCCGCTTCGCCAACCTGAGGACGGGAGTGAAGAGCTCCGCCGGAAGGTGCGGGACAGGAGCCGTCATGGGTTCGAAGAAAGTGAAGGCCGTCGTCGCATACGGCACGATAGGACTGAAGGTCAAGCATCCGCAGAAGCTTCTCAAGGTCGTTGAGGAGATAAAGGATTACATTCACGCCTCAAAAGTCACCCCAATCATTGGAAGATTCGGAACGCCATTTCTGTACGAGATAAGCAACGAGCTGGGAGCGATGAGAACGAAGAACAGCCAGCTCAATCAATGGTCGGACGGATTGAACGCAGAGAACATCGAAAAGCAGGTGGAGAAGATGATCGGTTGCTCATCATGCATCATCCACTGCAGGCACCGAAATAAGCTGGGAGGCGAGGGTCCCGAATATACATCCGTTGGTATGTTTGGAGCCAATATTGGGATAGAGGATGTCAGGCAGATGATAGAGTTGCAGAATATCGCTAACGATCTCGGTCTGGACGTAGCTTCAGCGGGAACCATTCTGGGATGGGCGTTCGAGCTCTTTGAGAGGGGGATAATAGACGAGAAGTTGACTGGCGAGAAGCTGAGGTTCGGGGACTTCGGGCAGGCCAAGTCCCTTCTGTACAAGATCGCGAAGCGGGAGGGTCTCGGCGACACTCTCGCGGAGAGCACTCGCGCATCCAAAGTCTTCGGAAAGGAGTCCAAGGACTACTTGATAGCGGTCAAGAATCTCCCGCAAAGCGACCCGCATGATGTGAGATACATAAAGGCCTTCGCGCTCGGGATTGCGACAGCGTCCAGAGGAGCGGACCATCTGAGAAGCAGGCCCACGCTCGAGATATTCTTCCGACTACCGCATGAGGTGAAGGAGCGCATATATGGAAAGGGCGTCTCGCCCGACCCGACATCATATGTGGGAAAGGAGAAGACCGTCTACTTCTCGGACAACATCTTCGCTGTTGTTGACTGCCTAGGCATATGCAAGTTCATCTGCCACGGATTCAATAGCCCGCACTTCATCGACTATCCGCGATTCGAGGCGCTCATAGAAGCAGCCACGGGATTGAAGTATGGAAGAAGAAAGCTGGAGGCCGTCGGAAAGAGGGTTGTAGATACGGAGAGGCTCTTCAACGTACGCGAAGGACTGACGAGAAAAGACGATACGCTTCCCAAACGGTACTTCGACGACCCCATGCCTCTCGGCTTGACGAAGGGGCACCGCATTGAGAGGAAGGAATTCCATGCCATGCTGAGCCGCTACTATAAGCTCAGAGGTTGGAACGAGGAAGGAACGCTCTCACATTCGCGGGTGGAGGAGATTGAGGGTATAGGAGGGCTACCTTGAAGGTACTGAACTTCTACCCTGAGCGCTGCACGGGATGCAGGGAGTGCGCAATGGCATGCTCACTCGTGAAGTTCGGCGAGTGCAATCCTAGAAAGTCCGCTATTACGCTGATCAGGGATGAGTTCAAGCGGTACGAGTACGCTGTCTATTGTCTGCAGTGCGAAGAGGCCATCTGCGCGGATCTCTGCCATCAGAATGCCTACTCGGTCGAGGAAGGAGTAATCAAGCACGATGATGATAGGTGCATCCACTGTCGCCTGTGCGCGGCGATGTGCCCCTACTCCGCGATAACCGTCCACGGCAAGGAAATAGTGAAGTGCGACCTCTGCGGCGGAGATCCGACATGCGTGAACTACTGCGCAACGAAGGCGCTTGTGTACGAGGAGGAGACGAAGGAGATGGCCGAGCGCCGCAGGGAAATGGTGGAGAGGATTCTGGGGACCTCTTGAGGATGGCAGGCGAGGGCTGCGCAGAATGGCTTGGTCTTCAGGAAGAGCACGCTGTTTCCGTATAGTTCTGCCATTTCACATCACACCCTTTTGGGCAGGGGCTCCCGTCCACACACCTCAGGGGACATATTATCAATTCTGATAGCAATCGTTTCGTTTCCCGTTTAGCGTCCCTCGGTCAGGGCTTCCGATGCGATGTCGGCGGGAGAACCACTCGCGCTCACTCGAGGGCACGCGATTCAATGAGGGCGGTTGCTCTGCCCCAGATGCTCGCTAGGGGCGCCGCTTCCTGAGTTCCGCCACAATCCTCTTATCATAGGCCAGAACCTCCGCTCCAAGCGTCACACAGGTCTGGACCACAAAGGCATCGGCAAGGCTCATCCCCTTCG
>JBHIFI010000059.1:0-9987 GCA_046761005.1 Thermoplasmata archaeon | reverse complement strand
CCGAGAAGAGCAAAGTTTGCCCTCTACAGCAATACGGCATTACGATGTCGTTATATAAGCGTTTATCGAAATGTAAGCACCTAACTGCGAAAACAGCACATCTTTGCGCTATCACAAAAGATTTCCTTGTCGAGCAAAGAGAGCAGTGAATGTCCTGGAAGATCCGATGAAATCGATAGCCTGCATAGTCAGTCAACTTGTCATTCCAGCTCCTCTTCCTCAAGCATTGCTTCGTGTATGTACCAATACATCCCCCAGATGGCAAATCCCAAGACAATCCAGATAAGCCAAAACTCCGCAAACATCTCTCCGGCTGCATTGATATTCACGAGCACGGTGTAGCTTCCTGTTGTCACGCCGTTCCACCATGCAACTAACCAGGTGATTATCGTCATAAGACCGGTGGCAAATATCATTCCAAGACCCAACATTCCCGCGATATCTTTCACTCTCTCGGACTTCTTTCCCACGCTATCAACTCCCTGGCCCGAGAGCATATTGCAGAGAGCATACAAGTCCTTTGCTGAGTCATGCTCAGTTCCTAGAATGCTCGTTCTCAGAAAACCTTCAAATAACTCCACCAAGATGCACTCTGCACAGGAGGGTTGAAATGAATTGCACGAACTGTGGAGCCCCGCTTGGGGAAGGAGCCAAGTATTGCCTGATGTGCGGAAGTCCTGTTCTTGTGGCACCTGCCCGGGAGCCCGCTCAGCCCCCCGCCAGCACATGGACCACCTGCTCCATACGCTCCAGCTCCGACCAGTGAGAGATCTCCCATTCTGATTGTGCCCGCGATATTCGGCACCATAGGCGCACTCCTGCTCATCTTCGGCGAGTTTGGCGGGTGGTACAACTACGAGTACTACTACGGTATCAGGGAGTATGGCTCCATCCATGCAGGGACGATCGCAATTGTTCTCATTCTTCCGATGGCTATACTGCTGTTCTTCTCTGCATTCCTCTCAATACAGGCGTACAAGTCCGATCCATTAGTTGCAAGGAAACTCGTTCTCAGGGGCCTGATTGCCTCGATGATAGTTTTCATAGTCGTCTTGATTGGTGGGATCGCTCTCCTGGCGGCAACTTGGGACCTAGATAGCAACTGGCTCAGCGAGGGCTTCTATGGCGGGTTCTTCGGCGGCTTGCTTTCGGCCATATTCCTCGGCTACGAATATCGACGGATGACTAGGGCCTTGGGGCCAATGCCCGCAGCTCAATATCCTCCGCCACAACCCTACCAGCCATATGCCCCGCCCGCTCAACCGCCACAGCCCGTGCAACCAGCACCCGAGCCTGCACAGCCTCGGTGCGCGAACTGCGGAGCAGTCCTGCAACCTGGTGTGAGGTTCTGCCAATTCTGCGGAACTCCTCAAGCGGGCAGCTAGGACTTGTTGAAGACTGCAATCCACGGACTACCGAACCGCTTTCGCTCTTCCTTTGTCGTTCTCCGGTAATCCTTGGACCGGTCGTCGCTGAACCTCACCAAAGGCTTAAGCAGTGACCCTTCTTTCTGCGAATATTGGTCCAACCTGTTGGACAGATAAGTCGTCACCGTGTAGCCCCCCTTCTCCCCATATATTCCAAACCGCTCCACCAATCGTTCCCACTCCTCGGGGTATTCTACGCAGAAAACATCAATGAAGTGGAGGACCGTGAATGAGCTGCTTGGCATCCTTTTGACAGTATTCTCAACCTTTTCCTCTTCCAGAAGCGTCATTACGCAATCGAGAGAAGCGTCAGATATCGACTAAAAAGGCTTATCATGCGATTGACTCTTGGCGGAACTTAGAGGTGTTTTCATGGGTGAAGAAGATGAAAAGAAGTTGTCAGTAAAGGAGGTGCGAAGCACTATCGCGACCTCTCTCGCTGCGGCCTTCGGTTTCGTGATTGCCCTCGTGTGGAAGGAAGTTGTGATGGGCGGTCTCGTAGTCGCTGGAGTTAATCTGGAAGCGACGCCTGAGTTGGCGGGCTGGGCTTACTTTCTTGTGACCGCGGTTGTGGTGACCATTGTGATGATAATCTTTATCATCGTCATCAGTCGCTGGGGCGGCAAGGAATAGGCCACGACCTAGCAACATCGCCCGATGCAAAGGTTAATTATTCCGACTGAAATAGTAATGAATCCCCCTCAGAAGAGGATCGGGTGCGTCATAGAATCGGTGAGCCAGATGCCGAGAAGGAAGCTCGAGTACCGCAAGAAGACCTTCGGGGAAAAGCCCAATATGAAGAGCTATGAGGACGCGATTAAGGGATTCAAGTGGGAGGACTGGGAGAATGAATTCGATTGGGCCAAGACAGGAAAGGTCAATATGGCCCACGAGGCGATAGACAGGCATGCCCAGAACTGGAGGAAGAACAAGATTGCCCTCTACTATCTGGATGATGAGAGGTATGAGAAGTTCACATTTCAGGAAATGAAGTTCCTCTCAAACAAGTTCGCGAACGTTCTGAAGAAATACCGAATCAAGAAGGGCGACAGGATTTTCACATTTGCACCTCGTTCGCCGCAGGTCTACATAACCATATTCGGAATCCTCAAGGTGGGCGCCATCCCCAGCCCGCTGTTCGAGGCTTTCATGGAAGATGCCCTTCGAGACAGAATGAAGGACAGCGGGGCGGTCGCCATAATCACCGCCAACTTCATGAAGGACCGAATACCTAAAGCGGACCTTCCGGCACTTAAGCACATTTTCGTCATCGACGCTGATTCCGAGGAGCTCGGAGAGGGAGAGATAAGCTGGAAGGACGAGATGAAATCTGCCTCGAGGAAGTTCGATAGGATAGTGTGGTTGGACAGGGAGGACCCCCTCATTCTTCACTACACATCTGGCTCTACTGGAAAGCCGAAAGGCGTCCTGCATGTTCAGAATGCGATGATCGGTCACATGCTGACGGCAAGGTGGGTTCTCGATCTGCATGAAGATGACATCTACTGGTGCACATCCGACCCTGGGTGGGTTACAGGGACATCCTACGGGATGTTTGGACCCTGGCTCAACGGGGTTTCCAATGTGATACGTGGAGGCAGGTTCAATCCCGACAGCTGGTATTGGACGATAGAGGAGCTCGGCGTAACTGTCTGGTACAGCGCCCCAACCGCTTTCAGGCTCCTCATGGCGGCGGGAACGGATGTGGCCAAGAAGTACGACCTGAGCAGTTTGAGATACATATGCAGCGTCGGGGAGCCGCTCAATCCAGAAGTGATACGCTGGGGATGGGAGGCCTTCGATGGGAGGACGATTCATGAGAATTGGTGGATGACCGAGACCGGGCATCAGCTCATCGGGAACTACCCCACAATGGAAGTAAGACCTGGTTCCATGGGGAAAGCCTTCCCCGGTGTTGAGGCTGCTATCATAGATGATAATGGGAGGGTTCTTCCTCCCTATCAGATAGGAAATCTCGCCATAAAGAAGGGATGGCCCGGCATGATGAGGAGGATTTGGAAAAACCCGAAGAGGTACAAGTCCTACTTCAAGAACGACCCGTGGTTCCTAACAGGCGATTCGGCCTACGTGGACGAGGACGGCTATTTCTGGTTCCAAGGAAGGATAGACGATGTCATAAAGACGGCGGGCGAGCGTGTGGGACCGTTCGAGGTGGAAAGCAAGCTCATCGAGCATCCGGCGGTCGCGGCAGCGGGCGTCATTGGAAAACCGGACCCAATAAGAGGAGAGATCATCAAGGCCTTCATCCAGCTTAGAAAAGGTCGCAAACCCTCAGAGAAGCTGAAGAAGGAAATCACCCAGTTCGTCAAGAAGGGTCTTGCAGCTCACGCCATTCCCCGCGAAATCGAGTTCAAGGACAAGCTTCCCGTCACCAGAAGCGGGAAGATAATGAGAAGGGTCCTCAAGGCGTGGGAGCTCGGTCTTCCGACCGGGGACCTATCGATGATGGAGGACTAAGGCCCTTCAAAGGGTTCGCTGGGCCCCCTCTCACTTGAAGATCCATGGATTGCCAAAGTTGTTCTGTTCGTTTCTTGGACCGTCATATGAACAAACATACATATAAATATCCATTCATATCTCTCTTGATATGATGAACGAAGAGAGGTTCCTGAAGTGCATCGTTGACACCAACCGAAGGAGAATACTGACTGTTCTTGGCAACGATGAGAAGTGCGTCAACGATCTCGTGGGGAGAACGAAAATGGAGCAGTCGCTGGTATCCCATCATCTAAGGTCTCTTCGAGATTGCGGCCTCGTAAAGAGCAGGAAAGAAGGGAAAAAGGTCATGTACAGGGTCTCATCGGCGGAGATCGTAGACCTCCTGGAACGAATAAAGGATTTTTCAAGCACGATTGTGGAATTGGCGGGAAAGGGGGAATGCGACTAGGCGGGGAGGGCTTTTGACGAAGGTGCCCGAGGAAGACCAGCGAGAGGGGCTCAGCATCCTGGACAAGTTTCTGACAGTTTGGATATTCATCGCGATGGCCTTTGGCGTGGGAATTGGCTACGTCTTTCCGGACACTGCCGACATCCTGGATTCCCTCCAGATTGCGGAGGTGTCTCTTCCGATAGCCATCGGTCTAATCGTAATGATGTACCCACCGTTGGCCAGGGTCAGGTATGAGGAGCTCTCCGCTCTTGTCAGGACGAAAGAAGCCAGAAAGATGTTCACAGTCTCCCTGTCACTGAACTATCTGATCGGACCCTTCCTCATGTTTGCTCTCGCAAGCTTGCTGCTTCCAGACCTTCCTGAGTATCGGATCGGGGTCATCATGATAGGCATCGCCAGATGCATCGCCATGGTCATCGTCTGGAACATGCTGGCGAAAGGAGATAGCGAGTACTGCGCCGTGCTTGTCGCGCTCAATTCCGTATTCCAGATACTGCTGTACTCATTCTACGCCTACTTCTTCATCACGGTCCTCTCTCCCGCGGTCTCTCCCTCCGACGCTGTGGTCGTAGTCGAGGTGTCCATGTGGGACATCGCGAAGAGCGTTCTCATCTTCCTTGGGACGCCATTCTTCGCGGGCATCATCACGAGGTTTGCGCTCATCCGAAGGAAGGGCAAGGAATGGTACGACGACAAGTTCGTTCCGAAGATCAGCCCTCTGGCGTACCTGGGTCTGCTCTTCACCATAGTCGTCATGTTCTCTTTGAAGGGAGAGTATATCGTCGATCTCCCGCTAGATGTCCTGAGGATTGCCGCACCCCTGATTATCTACTTCCTCATGATGTTCGGGATCTCTTTCGCCGTCTCGTGGTATCTCAAGTTCGACTATGCTCACGCAGCGGCACAATCACTCACGGCGGCCAGCAACAACTTCGAGCTCGCGATAGCTGTCTCCGTGGGCGTGTTCGGAATCGCATCCAGTCAGGCTCTTGCAGCCGTTGTCGGGCCTCTAATCGAGGTCCCTGTGCTGATCATGCTCGTCAGTGTAGCGCTGTGGATACAGCGGAAGTTCTATGATGAGGTGGGCGCTCCTCTCTCCACGGGGGGTCGGAAATGAGGCGAACTGTGCTCTTCGTGTGCGTGGGGAATTCGTGCAGGAGCCAGATAGCTGAGTCGATATTCAACGACCTCGCGCGGGGAAGACGATGGAAGGCCAGAAGCGCCGGAACGAAGCCAGCGGATGAGGTTGATCGAAATGCGGTCAAGGCCCTCAAAGAGATTGGACTGAATCCGAACAGCCGGCCCAAACTTCTCACCGCAGAGCTGGCAAGTAAGGCTTCTCTCGTCATAACGATGGGCTGTATCGATGACTGTCCCTACGTGCCAGGAAAGAGTATGATAGAATGGGAAATCGAGGATCCGAAGGGGATGGGAATCGAGGAATACAGAGCGGTCAGGGATGAACTGCATGACAGGATCAAGAGCCTGCTGTCATCCGACCTCGACTGAATTCCTGCTGTTCCCAGCTAAGCCAGCATACTCTCGTCATGTGGAGAATCCATTACCCACCCAACACACAATCGAAACCAATCGGGATTGTCTCCGTCCGCCTCATCAAGTCATTTGAGTCACGAAAAGCAAACTCCGGATTGGGTTCTCATCTCTCGCTCGACATGAGTGGAATTGAGTGCCCCTCTTCCATCACTCTCTTCCTGTGGGCCTTGATTATGTCACTTCTCGTTATGAATCCCACGAGTCTCTTTTCGTCCTTCCTCGCAACAACGGGCAGTCGACCAATGCCCGAGAGTGCCATCTTCTCAAGCACTTCGTTCAGATTCTCATCGGGGTAGGTGAGGATCATCTCTTTCGTTTCCAGCTCAGCGGCTGTTGCATTGTGCTTCCCTTCTTTCAGAGCCCTCCTAACGTCCTCCTGTGTCAGAATGCCCACCAACTCACCTTTTTCGTTCACGACGGGGAACCCCTGATAGCCTGTGAAGATAATCCTATTGGCGATTATCCCAACCCTTGTATCCTCCGTAACGGTCTCAGGGTCCTTGATCATGGCCTCCTCTACGGCAATTGTCTCCAAAATGTTGATCTGCATCTCCTGTGTGAATCTCACACCTCTTCTGCTCAATTTCTCAGTATAGATCGTATGTCTTTGCATCAGTACGGCCACTCCATCGCTTACGACACAGGCAAGCATGAGGGGCAGTATGAACTTGTAGTCACCAGTGAGCTCGAATACTATGACGATGGATGTCAGGGTGGCCCTGCTTGCACCCGCAAAGAACGCGCCCATTCCCACTAACGCGAAGGCTCCCCAACTTCCCACCACCTCGGGAAAGAGTGTGTGCATTCCGAGGCCAAAAGCTCCTCCAAGCATGGCACCGATGAATAGGGACGGAGCGAAGACTCCCCCCGAACCGCCGCTTCCAAGTGTGATTGACGTGGCGATGATCTTGATGAACACGAGGAGGAGAAGAACTCCAAGGAGTGGGATTCCGATTGCTTCAAGCGTGGCAACATCCATTCCTACCGCCGAGCGTATCGAGTCATATCCAACACCCAGAATCTGAGGCACCCCGAGACCGATCAATGCCAAGACTCCCCCGCCAATTGCAGGTCTGAGATAGGGCTTCACCTTTATCCTGTCGAAGACATCCTCCATCCTGTAGAGAGTTCTTATGAAAACGACACCCACCAATCCAGCAATCAGACCCAGCAATAGGAAGAGAGGGAACTCTAAGGGTGAGGTGAATTCGTATGAGGCTTCGAAGAGTGGAGGCTGCAAGAGATTCCCGGTGAGGATTCCCATCATTGCAGACGCAATAACAGCGGAAACAACGAGCGGGATGAAAGACCTAGTTCTGAACTCGAGAAGAATCAGCTCAAGGGCAAACAACACACCGGCGATTGGGGCGTTGAACGTAGCGGCTATCGCACCAGCGACCCCACAGGAGAGCAGTATCTTGATTCGCGTGTCGGAAAGGCGAGACCGCTGACCTATCGATGAACCTACTCCCGCGCCCATCTGTACGATCGGTCCTTCACGTCCCGCTGACCCACCTGTACCTATGCAAATCGACGATGCGAGAGCCTTGACAATCACGATTCTTGGCCTGAGCCGTCCTCCCCTAGTCTGCATCGCCTCCATCACTTCGGGGACGCCGTGACCCTTGGCCTCTTTTGCGAGATAGGTTGTTAGAAGACCAACAATCAACCCACCGAGTGGGAGAATTACTAGAAGCCATAGTCCGACCCCCTGAAAGAACTCAAAGGAAAAGTCAAAAGCTGCAACGTCTCTCCAAGGCTCGCCGATCGGTACTCCTCCGTGGTAGGCAATCGAATGGCTTCCCCATATGAGATATCTGAACGCGAGCGCCAAGAGTCCAGATGCCATTCCTATGAGAACCGCGAAGATGTTCAGCGTCATGTGTTCGTTGAGGAGACCGGGCTTGATACGGACATGGAACCTTTCCGTGAATCTCTTCGGAAGAGACGGCAAATGAATCCCGAATATTATGCAGTTTGACCTATAAGAACTTTGAACAGTGAATCTGGGAAATCAATCCGTCACAGGCTTCAGAGCCACCGCGCAGACCTTCAGCTCGGGAATCTTGGCCTGCGGGTCAAACGCTGGATTCGTCAGCACATTGGCTGCCGCCTCTGCGTAATGGAAGGGAATGAAGACCACACCGCTCGAAACAATCTTGACGACTCGCGCGCGAGTCCTGATGCTTCCCCTGCGGCTGGAAACCTCCAAAAGGTCGCCGTCTTCTATTCCGAGAGTCTCAGCGTCCTCAGGATTCACTTCCACGTATGGCGAGGGGCTCTCTGACTCCAGAATCGGCGTTCTTCGAGTCATGCTTCCCGTGTGATATTGGGACATAACCCTGCCCGTCGTCAGGATGAACGGGTACTCGTCATCAGGAAGCTCATCCGCCTCTTTGAACTCAATGGGCGAGAATGCCCCCTTCCCGCGCGTGAAGTTCCCCTCGTGAAGGAACTCAGTTCCAGAATGACCCGCCTCCCTGCACGGCCAAAGGAGATTCTCTCCCTTGTTCAAGCGCTCGAAGGACACTCCTCCGTATATCGGCGTCAGCTCCGCAATCTCCTGCATGATTTCAGCGGGAGAGGCGAAATCAAAGCCCTTCCCGCCAAGCCTCCTCGCAATATCAGCGATGATCTTCCAGTCTTCCCTGCTCTCTCCCACAGGTTCGATGGCCTTCCTCACCCTCTGCACTCTTCTGTCGGTCGCCGTGAACGTTCCTTCTTTTTCTGCATAGCTCGATGCGGGAAGAACGACATCCGCCAACTCTGCGGTTTCGGTGAGGAATATGTCCTGAACCGCCAGAAAATCAAGCTTATTGAGGGCCTCTTCGACGTGACCTATATCCGGATCGGAAATCATCGGGTTCTCTCCGACGATGAGCATAGCCCTCACCCTCCCTTCGAGTGTCGCATCGGTCATCTCAACAACAGTTAGACCTGGATCTCTCGACAGCTTGCTTCCCCAGGCCTTCTCGAACTTCTCCGCTATCTTCTCGTTTGAAACGCTCTGATAGCCCGGGTAGACATTGGGGAGTGCTCCCACGTCGCAAGCGCCCTGCACATTGTTCTGCCCGCGTAAGGGGTTCACACCTGTCGCTCGCCTGCCCACGTTCCCGGTGAGCATCGCGAGGTTGGCGATGGACTTCACGTTATCCGTTCCCGTCGTATGCTGGGTTATCCCCATGGAATAGAATATCGAGGCCTTCTCCGCTTTCCCGAACAGCCTTGCTGCCTCCGCGAGCAAATTGGCGGGAATCCCGCTTATCTTCTCCACCGTCGCGGGGTCGTACTTCTCCACAACCGCCCGGAACGCTTCGAATCCCTCGGTCCTTCCCTTGATGAAGTCCTCGTCCTGCAGTCCTTCCCGCAGAATCACATGCATCATGCCGTTCAGCCAGGCCACGTCCGTTCCCGGTGTGGGCTGCAGGTACAGGTCCGAGAACATGAGCATTGGGACCCTTCGCGGGTCCACGAGTATTACCTTCGCTCCTTTCTCGCGGGCCTTCACTATCCTCGACCCGATGAGCGGGTGCTGCTCTATCGTGTTCGAGCCCGTGATGAGGATGACGTCTGAATCGTCTATCTCAGGGACGGAGTTGGTCATCGCCCCGCTGCCGAAGGCGTGCGCGAGTCCCGTGACCGTAGACGCATGGCACAGGCGGGCGCAGTGGTCCACGTTGTTCGTGCCGATCACCGCTCGCATCAGCTTCTGAATGAGATAGTTCTCCTCGTTGGTGCACTTCGCCGACGCGAGGACCGCCACCGAGTCCGGCCCGTGCTTCTCCTTCGCCTCGGACAGCTTCTTCGCCACCAGGTCCAGCGCCTCGTCCCAGGACGCCTCCCTGAACTCGCCGTTCTCCTTTATGAGCGGTTTCCGAAGCCTGTCCTCCCGCTGAACGAAGACGTGAGCGTTCCATCCCTTTATGCAGAGAGAGCCCTCGCTTATCGGATGTGTCTTGTCCGGTATCAATCCGATGATGTTCCCGTCCACGACCTGAAGGTATAACTGGCAGCCGCACCCGCAGTACGGGCATGTCGTCAGAACGCTGCGATAGCTCATGCCTCCTCCTCCAGCTTCTCGTCCTCCAGCGTCGT
>JBHIFI010000058.1:0-10414 GCA_046761005.1 Thermoplasmata archaeon | reverse complement strand
CGAGAGTGCACGCATTTCAACTTGCGCAAGAAGCGAAATGTCGTCTTCCATTATCAAGGGCGACATAAATTCAAGCTTTCCTTAGTGTCACGAAAAGAGAGTTCTCAACGAAAATGCGTTGAGAAAGTCAACTGCGATATTCCTTTGACCCTCTCTATGTGCAGTCACTATACGGGTGACCCTGAAGCGAAGAGAATTGAAAGACGAAAGGTATACCCAAGAAACCTCTGTGTAAGCACAATTCGGTCGAAGCGAAATGTAGTCTCTTGCATCGTGCTATACAACTTGAAGGGCACGGTCGCAAAGCAACAACAGAGTCATCAGAAAAGAGGATTTCCTCTTGCTTGATTATTTAGTCTTCACCTCTACCGGATTCTTGCATCTTGAGTTTGAGCATCTCAATATTTTCAAATCACGGTTATAACCTATGGAATGTCCACAATTGGGGCATAGAAATACGTTATGAAGGTCGTCTACAGACTCACAAAAGCTACTTACCTCACCAATGGATACTTCCTCGGCCAGTATGTTATTATGCGAGAGAAGATTACCCATGATTATTGTGCTCTCAAGATCTTGAAAGGCTTTGGAAATTCTCGCCTTGAATGCATCATCCTTGATTAGACTCTGTACTCGCTTCTTAGCAGGTGCTAATAATTCTCCAACCTCATATCGTCCAGAGCTCTTGAAAGGCACGGGCGTCTGTATGACCTCACAAATTCTCTCCAAAATCCACTCAAGATATTGCCGTCCATCATTCCCCGCACCGGTTTTGTCTCCTCTTGCAATCTTTTCTTGAATCCGTTCCCATCTCGTCTTATACGGCCGAACTATTGGTCCAGTATCAACATTCCAATCGACTATGGTCAGATTCCTAGAATCGCCCTCAACTCCATGAGCGCGTTGAGAAGCACGTAGTTGCTCGTACCACACTCCATCATGGGTGGTTATAACTAGCTGATTTTCCCCGAATTCTTGGAGCAGTAATTTGCATATATTCTCTCGATGTCTGGCATCTACTGTGGTAACTACATCATCCAGAACGATCAAAGAGCAACCTTCGTTGAACTTTTTCACAAATGCAAGAAATATACATAGACCTAGGGAGTCAAGATGTCCCTCACTCGTCAACGCTCTTGGATCTTCTCCCTGTCGCCCAAATGATTCTATCTTCATTTCGGTACTCGCCCTTCGACCCAGTGCGACGGTAAGTTCCAAATTCTTGTGGGGCTCGCTGGGATGAAGCATAGAGTAGAAACTTTGCATGTCTCCTTGGATAGTGTTGTATATTTCTTGAATTTTTGCTTTTTTGGTCTCTGAAAATGCGGAATATATCTTCTCGGCCAGGTCGTGATATTTTTGGTAGGCCTTGAGTTCAGAGCTAACCTTTGTTATCTCGTTAGCCTTACTCGTTGCCTGCTCAATTAAGCGAACAACCTCTAGTACTTTCTTCTCCTCCTTTGTAAGTCCAATAGTATCCAACAATTGATTGCATTTTGCTTATATGGAAGCCCCCATCCTGTTAATCCTGTCCTTTCCCTGGCTAATGTCCTGAATTGGTATCTCATTTTTGACCTCCTTGGCAGAAGCAACTTTTTCCATGAAACCATTCAAGAAATCTAGTTCATTTGACAGCATCTTTTTCTCTACGGATAATTCAGGGAATAACTCAATTTTTGAAATCGTAGACGTAATCTTATGTGATGCGCTTCTCAAGGTATCTATGATTGGAACAGAAACCCTCCTGATTTCTGAGGATTTATCAGAGAGGTCTCGAAGAATCCTAAGACGGCCGTCAATTCTTGTGACCAATCTTTCTCGGTTGATTTTCTGTTCACATAGTGGGCAGGTATCCATTTTTTCCTGTTCTATGACTCTTCTGCCAGATTCAAGCAAACCGGCAATAGAAAGTTCTATTCTTATTTGGTCCTGCAAGAGATACCTTACCTTTTCATTGAGGTTATTGAGCTGGTCTACAACTTCTTGAGAAATAAATGGAGTACTTGTGATGCTCAACGTTTCGTTAAGTATCCCGATTTTGTCTATGCTCTCGGCCTTCTTTACAGACCTCAACATTTCCTCAGCATGTTTTTCAATGTCTTCAAGAGATACAATTGACGGCAAGTTGGCTTTTTGGAGGACATCGTTTAGGGCCGGTAGTACATCCTTGACCTTTACGATATCTTTTCCTATCACATCCGACAAATCTTTGATTAGCCTGTTACTCATCTCCACTTTTGATGCTACTTTCCCTTCTAGCTCATCACGAAGTCGCATCATTTCGAGCTCTACATTATCCAATGGTTCGATGCCGATTATGCTTCCTATTGCTCTGAAACGTTCTGCTGGTTGACTTATAATAAACTCAAGAATCTGCGATCTGCGTAGGATGAATGTCCCTTTTTGCGTTTTCTGAAAATAGTCCTCTAATGGTGGTGGTGGAGAAGGTGCGGAGGTAAAGGTTCTATTGAGGGATATGTTGCCCGGATCAAACGCTATTCCGACATTAACATCACCAGGCCTGAAATTTACGTGAGGACCATGCCGACGTAAAGATAACCCTCTTACCCCTTCCAGGCGCGACACTTTTCCCGTGAAGAAGAATTCAATTGCTTCCACTACCGAACTTTTTCCAGTCCCATTTTCACCTCGCAATAGGAGATTTTTCCCCTCAAGTTCTAACTCTAAGTCTGGGATTCCCCTAAAAGCATGAATATTGATTTTCTTAATCTTCACAGACATCTGCGCACCCTCTCTTTATTACGTCAAGGATTTTCTCTTGTGACAGGATTTCTCCGCACTGCCAGAGATTCTTGAGTTCTTTGATAATCGGATGGGGGAATTTCTCATTTTTTTCCAGTTTCTTGAAGAACTCTTCAAATATTTCCTCTTTGGTTCCCATTATATTCTCACTCCCTTCAGTTTGTCTTCCGCGTGAATTCTTCCTGACTCATCTCCTTTCTCTCTAAATGCTTTTCCAGTATAATGGCCTACGTTTTTCTGCTTTTCAGAGAATCTATCATCTTAAATATGAGGGAGAAATACCGTTGATAGATGGCTAGAACCGCACTTGACCTTCTTCAGAGGCCTCCCAAGATGCTAGGCATCATGGTCTACCTCTTGGAGAGAAATGAGGAGGATGCCTCTAGTCTCATATCGAACCTGAATCTGGCGACTTATACATTCTATTCGGCCGTGGAGAGACTAAAGCGACTTGGATTCCTGTACACGAGGAAAGAGAAAGGCTGGCCTCCTCACACATATGTCCGCCTAACAAGCAAAGGAAAGGAAGCTGCCAAGTTGCTGCTTCCTCTTTCCAAAATCGTAGGAGACACTATCCTAGGATTAGAATCAGAACTCGAGAGCCTGGAAGGAAAAGAGAGGGGCAAAGATGAGAATGAGAGGATGGTTCAGATTCTCAAGGAGCTTCAAGACATCAGTTTCACTCTGGGCGAATGGGGTGAAACAGAAGCACACGCGAAGAGAGCCCTAGACATCGCTTCAGCTTTAGGCGATATGGAAAGTCTCTCCAAATCCCTGAGAACCTTGGGCAGGATGCATCTTCGGAGAGGCGAGTCCAAGCAGGCGAAGTCGGAGTTCTCTGAAAGTCTTCAGATCTCAATGAAAGTGAACGATTTGGATGGTGTCGCGGAAGCCCACTACTTCATAGGAGCTATCCACGAGCAAGGAGGAGAATATGACAAGGCTATGAAAGAGTACAAGAGAGCCGCTGAGACATCCAAATCAACTGGTGACGAAGTCCGCGAAGCCAGAAGCAAATTGGGATTGGGAAGGATGCTTGCGAAGAAGGGAAAGTACAGAGATTCCTTGAAGAGAATAGAGGAATCCATAGCAACCTTCGAGAGGCTCGAAGAGGATGATGAACTGCCTAGAGCTTATGCGAATGCGGGATCTTCCACTTTCTTCATCGATATTGATGAATCGCTCAAGTGGCATGAGAGATCCATGGAAATGGCGATTCGAAACAGCGATTTGAGGATACTTGGCCATTGCCTGTGCAACGTATCTGGTTGTCTGAACAAGAAAGGGGAACCAAGGAAAGCCTTGGAGTACCTGGAAGAAGCATCCATGATATCAAAGAAGCTTGGAGAGAACAGGATGATGTGCAGTGTAAATATTCAGGCTGGATGGTCCCACAGGCTGGAGAAGAAATGGACCGATTCTAACAGATGTTACGAACATGCAGTTCAATTGGCGGAGAAGTTCGATTTCCCCTACGAACTCGGAGACGCCCTTTACAACTGGGCACTCGTGAACATCGACAGAGGCGACAAAAACGGGGCAAGACTCAAGCTCAAGCGGGCCATGGAAGTCTTCGACAAACTCAGCAATCAAGCCAAGGTGAACAAGATAAGGAGGATTCTGAGAAGCCTCAGGCCTCCGTGAATCTCCCTACAATCCCATCGGGCCAGCTCTGGTGCTCTCCCTCGTTTCCTATTTCGATAAGACCTCCATCGCTGACCTCCATGGGGAGAACAGCCATCTCTCCCGTCAATTCGGTGTCCGTTGGAATAATCACAAGACCCTCAGGATACTCTTCCCTTTTTATTGTCACTGGTCCGCCTTCCCTATGCTCCAATGGAAGTTTGACGGGAGTGGGGTCAGGAAAGGGAGGGAGAGGTGTGACATCTGCGGTTCCATCCATCTTCCAGTCTTGGTCCGGTTTGACTTCTGCTCGATATTCCGTCATGCATTTCCTCCTTCTCAAAAGCCGATGTTCTTCAGAATATTTAGCTGTTGTCTCTAATTTACGTTTTTCTGAAAAGCAGAAAAACGAAAGCATTTATACAAGCTCGCCCCACAAACGCACTCGTGATTTCATCACCCCTGCTAATGAAAGACACGGTTGTTCGCTCAATCCTTATCTTTTCCATCGAAAAAACGACCTCGCGTGGGGAGATGCTCATAAGGGCCATACATCATCTTCTTTTCTTCTCTCAGAGTTTGCGGTTACTTTGAGCACTTTTTCGAATCTCGAAATCCTTGCTGTACCTATGTTGTTAACTTCCTGCGAGAAAGAGACGGAAGTTTTTCTGGAAAACAGAAAAACCAAGGGCTAAATAGCCTTTGTCATACTTGTGTTTCAAGGTTTCAGAAATATCGGGAGGAGGAAAGAAAGATGGAAGTTTTAGATATCGAAAGACGAAAAATATCGTGGGCGGTGATTGCGAGTGTGTTCGTTCTTATGGCTTCTCTTTCGGGAATGGTTGGAGAAGCTCTAGGCGGAAGCGGATTTCAAGATACAGAGACATGGCATTTGGGTGAAGGAAATATGACAGCTCCCTCCCCAGGGAGCGTTGGTGGTTCTAGCGTGACTTCGGGTTCTGCCAAACTTTGGGCGGTAGCAAACACCCAAGATATATATCCCGATTACCTCTATCAGAAGCCCAGTTGGGGCTATGTCAGAGACTTTGGAAGTACAGATCCGTTCTTCGTTGACAAACTGACGATTGGTGCATACGAAGATAACCCCAACGGCCTCGAGTACTCTCTATGGTACGGTAATGACCAATACTCCGATGGTTTTGTACCACCCGGCGAAGGCCCGATGATTCAATTTCCAAGAGATACGGCCTTCACTCTCAATCTAATGAGATATAACGATAACTCAGTCTGGTTATTTTGTAGGGAATTTAACGCAATCTTGGTATGCGACTTTTTCGAGGAGCCTTACTCATCGGTAAATACTCATGATGACACCCAGGAAATCTTATTTGAGATGCCAGACTTCGCCATAGTTAGAGATACCGGAGACGGGACCAAGACTACCACACTAGAGGTCTACGCTTCGGGGTGGTGGGATGTCGAATACTCTGTTTGGTATAGTGGGTACTACCTGAATGACTGGGTTCCTGGTCAACAGGTAGAGGAATTTGAAATACCCGACGGCACTTCTTTCATGGTAAATATAGCCCGTCCCATTGCACACGAAGTAGGATGGATCTATTGTAAGAAGAGCGGCAGTTACGTTACGTGTAACCATATTCAGGGAGGGACGTCTACTTACACAGGAGACACCACAATTGAGAAGATTTTTGGTCTCCCGGAGACCTCATATATTGACGACACAGGAGTCTATCTCCAAATGAGAATAGTCTCAACTTGGGGTGCTACAATTCGATGGGCGCGCTGGTACCGAAACATCTATACAAGTGGCGAAACTTCAACCAGTGAGGTGGTTGATTATCCCCACTACAGGGCCATAACTCTCTCGATATATTCCGGTAGTGGGATGGGATGGATTTTCTGCAAAGAAAATGACCACCGGCTTGTTTGCAGCTATATTGGTGTAACGGATGTGATAAATGTCAATGAGCATCTCAATTGGAGAAATATCGATTCTGATGTAGAACAAGTAGACTCGGACTATCACATGAGTATAGACCAGGCAGTGATGTTTGATATAGGTGATAGCACCAGGTTCTGGGATATGAGTCCAAACTCGCACGGGACAGGGGACTATTTTGTCTCCGTCTACTGTGAATCGCCACCTCTTGGCATTGGCAGACTACGCTTGTGGTATGATGGCATTGATTACGGAACCAACGCTTGTCCCGCTGCTTACCAGTGGGTTTCTTGGTTGGTTGCCCCACCGCCTCCCGGTGTGCCAGTTCCTGTAGAAATAAGGTCAGAACAAGTTACCGAGACACAGTATGTTGAGATAACAAATGACCTCATGGAAAATGCCGCAATTCGCACCGGGTTTGTAGAGGATTTTCCCGACCCGATAAACCGATATAGGCTCGACGATGTTTCTTGGTGGCAACTTGATTCGAACGAAGCACAAGTTCCACCAGGGCAACTTGTGTCTGGTCATGTCGGAATTTACAACCATGCTGTAATGACCGATGACGGCGATAATGGCTTCGGAAATCCAGATTTCTCCATAGAGGCAAACTACGAGTTGCATGTATACTGCAGAGCACTAACCGCGGATTCGGCTCTTCAGGTCTATATCGATGGCTCTCCCCAAGAGCCAAGCGCTGTTATACCCCATGATCATTGGTTGTGGGTCGCCTTCTATTTAGACACAATCGCTGAGGGCTCCCATGAGGTCAGGGTGTATCTGGTCGACCTGTCGCCAACTCCTGGGGATATTGCGATGGGGGGATGGCGTTACTCTCTTTAGTTAGAGGCTCAAAGTGGCACTTAGCCAGTCATGAGACTAACTGGGTCATCAACCTAAGCCGTCAAGAACTGGAGGATATGACACGTCGGATGAAGAGACCATGACACATTCTCTGAGATCTTCCATTAATTTGCTCTTTGACGTACTCAACATGGAACTTACTCCATCTCAAGGTGTCTCTCAGTTACTGATCCCAATGTATGAGAGTAGGATACAGCTGAATCTCTCCAGTTCAATGATGAGCGGGGTAAACACAATGAGACGCGTCGTCTCAACCCAGCCGTTCCAGGTAGTGGAAAGACTTAAGTCATAGTATGCTAATTTGTTAGAGGAGGAGAAAATGATGATTACTTTACTCCCAGATCTTTCCTCTAGCTTATCAGGAATAACGAGCTCTTTTTCAGGGGATACATCATGAAGAAATTTAGGCTTAAAAAGGAGGAGCCTAGCTTCCCACGGGGGTTGCTATAGTGATTGGGGTAAGAAAGACCTTCAGTGTTATTTTGGCCATCGAGTTCATTCTTGCTTGCGGAAGTGTGTATGTTGAATTATCTGGACTGGAGAGGAAAGTACACCTCCCTTCAGCTCCAGTGATGGATAGGGAGAATGAAGAATGGTGTGTGGTAACGGTCGATGATAGTGTTGTGGTTCATGGGACAACTTCGATAGGTGTAGATTCCTCAAACTATCCTCATATCTCTTACTATGACACAACGAATGGCGACCTCAAATATGCTCGTTGGACGGGAGATAGATGGTCCTTAGAGACTGTAGACTCGGAGGATGACGTTGGACGTTCTTCCTCTTTGGCGATCGACTCTGAAGACAATCCACATATTGCCTATTCCCATATCAATACCACATCATATTTGAGAAGTTACCTCAAATACACAAGTTGGAACGGGTCCTCTTGGCTCGTTGAAATCGTTGACTCCTCCCCAGGGGTAGGCTACGGCGACTCTATTGCGCTAGATTCCTCAAACTTGCCTCACATAGCCTACGCCGACCTCCACAGACATTGGCTTAGGTATGCTCATTCGACAGTTTCGGGATGGTCTATAGAGACCATCGATGCTATAGAGTACCAATGGCCGATATTTCAATGGGGATCAATCGCTATCAACTCAACTGATGAGCCCCACCTGGTGTACTCAACGCCCCCTGGTAAGGGAACGGATCTCAGGTATGCTTATCACGCCGATTCTGATTGGAATATTGAAACCGTCATGACTTCTGAGAAATGGATTTCGCACTCTTCAATCGCTTTTGACTCATTTGGTTATCCTCACCTGAGCTTTTGGGATTTCGAGTTCTACCTCTGGTACGCTCGATGGAATGGCTCTGATTGGGTCTTTGAAATAGTTGATTCGGCCTCCGATTGGATAAGCACGTTTACCCATCTATCTTTGGACTCAAACGACTTTCCCCATATTGCATATCAAGCCGAAGAATTCGGCCTCAAGTACGCAAGTTGGAATGGGTCAGCATGGACTATTGAGACCATTCCCGACACGCAGGCTCATCATGCCTCTCTTACTCTCGATTCTCTTGACAAGACACATATCTCGTTTTCCACAAGGGATTGGACCCTCAAATACGCAACCAGGGGGCCCTGTCCAGAAAACAAACCTCCCATTTCGGATGCGGGTCCCAATCAGATTGTAAATGAAGGGGATATTGTATTTTTCGATGGCAGCTCAAGCTACGATGCCGACGGAAATATAACCAATTACTCCTGGGATTTTGACGCTTCCATTGACAACGATGGAGATGGAAACTACACAAATGATGTAGATGCGACTGGACCTGCACCAACCCACGTATACTACGATGATGGCGTCTATCTCGTCACTCTTAAAGTCACTGATTCAAGCGGGCTAAGCGACTGGGATACATGTAACATCACGGTTCTAAACGTCCCTCCAATACCAGAATGGACAAGTCGTAGCAGTGATGGAACAATTCCTAATCCTCCTTATCCCGAGGGAAAGGAGATTCTCTTTGAAGCAACTATCTACGACCCAGGAATATACGACACTTTCACTTACGATTGGGATTTCGGTGATGGAACTATTCTTCTTGATGCAGGACCTTCCGTTGTTCACGCATACGGAGACAACGACACATACATCGTTGTTCTTACGGTAACTGACGACGACGGAGGCGTGGGAATAGATGACACACCTCCTTTGCTGACAACGAACGAGAATCCAATACCATCGATAAGCCTGACCTTATGCATCTTCTTCGAAGGAACAACTCCCTGTGAAGCGATAGGAGAGTTCTCCGATCCAGGATGGCTTGACACTCATTCAGCGGTGTGGAACTACGGAGACGGTACATACGAGACTGCCGTCCTTACGGAGGAGAACGATCCTCCCGATGCCACTGGAATGAACATCACCTCCCACATCTATGGAGACAACGGCGATTACAATCTCACATTCACAGTCGTTGATGATGACGGAGGAGTTGGCACTACTTGGGCGGAAGTGTATGTCGAGAATCTTCCACCCTCTTTTTTGATCGATGTTCCTGCCTCCATGAATGAGGGCGAAGACTTCATCCTAGGAATCATGGCGACGGACCCGGGAAGCGATGATCTTATCATCAACATTAATTGGGGGGATGGGACCTCGGAAACGAAGACATACTACAACAACGGCATAGGTCCCGACCCGCCAAACAGCGGTGAGGGCACGTATCCCTTTACCGTATACTCGAACTTAACTCACACCTATGGAGACAATGGAAACTTCACAATCACAGTGAGTGTGGAAGATGATGATGGTTCCTCGGTTCAGGATGCTACAATCATAGAGGTCATAAATCTCCCGCCCGAAATCGGGTTGCCAATAGGTCCTCTCTTCTATAACGAAGGGGAACAATTTACTCTTGCGGCCATAGGCACAGACCCAGGAAGCGATGATATAAACTTCACTTGGACTCTCGAGCTGGGACCTTCGTGGTCTGCGATATACTACAATGACGGCGTGGCTCCCGACCCGCCGCTGAGTCCGTGGGGAACCTTCCCCTTCGTCGCTGTGGACACGATTAACCACACATACGGGGACAACGGATACTACAACGTCACAATCACCGCAACTGACGATGACGGTGGTGAAAGCACATCTGTCTTCTCGATAGAGGTCAGGAACCTGGAACCCTCGCTGGACATCGGCGGTCCTTACGCAGGCGACGAGAACTCTCCAATAGTCTTCACCGCTACGGCTACCGACCAAGGGAGCGACGATCTCACATTCA
>JBHIFI010000057.1:0-10440 GCA_046761005.1 Thermoplasmata archaeon | reverse complement strand
ACACGCACAAAGAAACCGCGAAAGATTTAAATTGCGCCACCCAATACTGCGTGTCTGGGTGAGGAAGAGACGAGCGACGGAGCGCTCGACAATCAGGAGGGGGTTAAACGAGAATATCGATAATCGGTTCAGGAGTTGTCGGCAAAGCAACTGGTATTGGTTTCTCCCAACTCGGTCACGATGTGATTTTCTATGACATCAACGAGGAAAAACTTTTGGAACTCGAAAGACAAGGATTTGCGGTTTCGCGCGAAGTGTGCGATGCTGTTCTCTCTCCAACTGTTTCTTTCGTCTGTGTGCCCACTCCGACTGTTAATGGAAAGATGGATTTTAGCTACTTAGAAAACGCCACAGAAAACATTGCAGAGGTTCTGAGGAGGGCAGACAACTATCATGTTGTGGCCATTCGAAGTACTGTACTTCCCTCTGTGACCAGGAAAAGAGTTCTACCTCTTCTCAAGGAACGTTCGGGTTCGGAGCCGGGGAGAGACTTCGGTGTGTGCGCTAATCCAGAGTTTTTGAGGCGGGCGACCGCATTGCAAGATTTCCTCAATCCAGCGAGGATAGTCATAGGAGAACTGGACAAACGCTCAGGAGATACTCTTGAGAATCTGTATTCCTTCGTCCAAAACAAGATACTGAGGACAGACCTTGATACAGCGGAAATCATCAAGTGCGTTTCAAATGCCTTTCTTGCCTCCAAAATATCCTTTTTCAATGAAACCTATTTGATTTGTGAGAAGCTGGGAATTGATCCTCAATTCGTTTCGGAGGCGGTCGCTCTTGACCCAAGAATAGGAAACTATGGAATTGAAGGAGGAAGACCCTTTGAGGGGAGTTGTCTTCCCAAAGACCTTGAAGCTTTCGTGACTTTCATAAACGACCTTGGAATGAATCCGCATATGTTGGATGGCGCTCTCCACGTCAACCAGGAATTTCTAGACGAAAAGAAAAAGATGGGCGAAAATCGATGAGGGAAATTAGTATTCTTGTCCCTGCCTACGAGGAAGCGGAAAATTTGCCTACGCTTGTTGAAGAAATTGACAAGGCTCTTTCAGGGTGGAAATACGAGACCATTATCATCAATGACGGAAGTAACGACGGAAGCACTGAACTCATCCGTAAACTGGAAGCGGGGAACGGGAAAATAAAGGGACTCTTTTCAGAAAAAAGAAGGGGTAAGACAAGGGCGATACAGGACGGATTCAGGGAATCAACTGGAGACATAGTTGTCATCATGGATGCGGACCTCCAGTATGCTCCAGAAGACATCCCGACACTTGTCGATGGTCTGAAAGATGCCGATGTTGTCAATGGATTGAGAATAAAAAGACAGGACGGAATAAACCGGAAACTGGAGTCGAGTATCTACAATTATCTTGTTCGGGGATTCTTCGATGTGGACTTTGGCGACTGCAATAGCGGGCTCAAGGTTTTCAAAAGGGAAGTTCTAGGGAATCTTGTCGACCAACTCAAGGAAGGATGGCATCGCTATCTTCTTGTCTTGGCCGTGAAATCTGGCTTCAAAGTCGCAGAAATGCCCATCCGCCACAGAAAGAGGCTCATGGGAGAGTCAAAATATTTCTCCCCTTCTAGGCTCCTTAGGGGCTTCTATGATATGACAAGCGTGCTCATTTCCACTTCTAGAACGAGAAAAACCTCGAGTCGCTCCTCCTGAGGTTGGCTCCGAATGGAGAGAAAGAAGATCCTATTCCTGAACAATAAGGACATTTGGAACCCAGCTTCAGGCGGGGGAACTCAACTAATCTTTCGCCTCATGAATACGTTATCGAAAAGGAATCACTCAATCACTCTTCTCTGCGGAAAGTTTCCTGGGTCCAAGGAGCATGAATGGATCAACGGTATGAAGATTATCCGCAAAGGGGGTCTCTTCACCACTTACCCTTTCACATTTCTAAATTACCTTCGTGAAAGCGAGAAAGAGAGGTTCGACCTTGTCATAGACTGTGCACTACAAGGTGTGCCCTTTTTTTCACCCCTCTATGTCAGAAGCCCAATCATAGCTTTGTTTTTTCATCTAGAAAAAGAAGTTTTCTTCCATGAAATGCCTCTCGAGCTTGGAGGACGTTTAGCTAGCAAGGTCATGGGCAATCTTGCCTATGCAATTGAAAGTGGACTGGTCCCAATTCTCTACAGAAAGGTTCTCAAAATCACTTTTTCGGAGAGTACGAGAAGAGATATGATCAAAACAGGATACCGTGGAACCATTGAAGTGTTGCAGGAAGGAATAAACCTAGCTGCATATGGCCCCTCAAAAAGGAAAGCCGACGACCCTCTTTTAGTATATCTCGGAAGACTAAGGAGATACAAAGGCGTGGACGACGCTATAAGAGCGATGAAGTTAGTGGTCCGAGAATTCCCTGACGCCAAGTTGTCAATAGTCGGGCGAGGACGATATGAAGGAGAACTTAGGTCTCTGACCAAAAGGTTGGGAATCTGCAAGAACGTGGTCTTTCATGGCTATGTGGATGAACATGAGAAAATAAGGATACTTCAAAGGGCCCATATACTGATTATGCCTTCCTATCGAGAAGGCTGGGCAACCCCAGTCATAGAAGCAAATGCTTGTGGAACCCCAGCTGTCGTGAGCGACGCGATGGGGGTAGCAGAAACAGTCATGCACGGAGAGACTGGTTTCGTATACCCTTTGAGAGACGTAGAGAAAATGGCGGAATTTATTGGAATCCTGTTAAGAGACGAATCTGTTCGGGATCGCTTCTACTACAATGTCCTCAAATGGGCGAAACAGTTCGAATGGAAGGCATCCGAAGAGAGATTCGTTTCAATATGCGAGGAAATGATGGGGTTAGATGGAAAGGGCTAGAATGAAGTCGATTTCCAAGTATCGCGGAGATTTGTTGAAAGCCTACTTCACTCGAACTAGAAGTAAAGGGGATTATTTTCATTTCCAGGAGATTGGAGCGATGAATATCCTTGCTTACCTTCAGTCCAAAGGTATAGAGATTGAAGGAAAACGAATTCTCGATTGCGGGGCTTCATTCGGAGGGTACTCAGAGATTTTCTCTAGATACGGAGGAAAGGTTCTTCCTTTCGATATCGATAGAGATAGTCTTATCTTCCTCCGCAGAGAAGGAGGCGATGCTACGAAAGGAATGTCTTGCGCTCTAGGCGATGCTAGTGCGATGCCTTTCAAGAACTCCTCTTTTGACCTCATTTTGGCGATAGGCATCATAGAACACCTTCCAAAACAAGAGGAGTTTCTCAGAGAAGCTTATCGTTGCATGGGAAACGGATTCCTCCTCCTGACGTTCCCACCTTACTATTCGCCGTTTGGAGGTCATTCCTTGATGCCCTTCCATATCTTGCCTGAAAAGATAGCGATTCGTATTGGCAAGAAATTGGGGAGGATCGATCGATCGATAGAGAGTCTAGAAGACCTCTCCCTCTTTCCGATAACCATCTCGAGGGCGAGGAATATCATAGAAAAGGTAGGCTTTGAGATTGCCTCTTTCGACTCCAGGTACACCAGTTCGTTTTTCTGCCAGTTTCGGATGCTCCGAGAATTCCTAGTACCCCACTGCATATTCCTCCTCCGACGACCTAGGGAGGGGAACTCATAGCCGAAGGAGAATTTGATGAGGGTAGCCTCTACCTCGATCGTTCTTCGCAACCGCGGAGACTCTTTTTGATAGACAGAACAATGGAGAAATGCAACTTAATCGTTGATGTTGGTTGTGAGAATAGTCCCTATCTCCCTTCATTGTCGAAAAAAGCAAGAGTAGCAATAGTCCTTGATAACTCAAGACTTCTTTGTAAGATGGTTAGCGATGAAGGCTATCCTGTTGTCCCGGCTGATGCTTCTTGTTTGCCCTTCAAGAATGGCTCTGTAGATGTCATTTGCGCTTCCGAAGTCATTGTTCATCTTCCCACCCTCGGTATCTTTGTCGAATTCGAAAGAGTGTGTAGAAGAATAGTCGCTACCGTTGCAAACTCTCGTTCGCCTCATTTCAAACTTGGGCCCACCCACATCTTCCGCTATACGATCCGCTCCTTGAAACGGCTCCTTGGGACGAGAAAAAATCGGACCTACGTAATCAAGGGAATAGGCTGCCACCACGTTCCTCTGCCAGGATGGACGAAATGCTTGTCCACTGGACTAACATGGTTCTTCCCTTCTTTGTCACCCACGATCGCAATCATCGGGGAGATAAGATGATAGATCTCATTGGGCTTTTGAAAAAGATTGGGAGGATTTTAGGTCGGTGCTCTTTTCTAGATCTTTTCTTTTTGTTTGTCGTTAACATAATTTTTTCCTGCAACTATCTCTTCTCACCTTCTTACAGGATGATTGGTTTCCCCATCCGGCAAGATGGATACCTTCATATGATTGTCATCGACCATATTTTGGGCTTGGCCCAGGAGGGTTCGATACCTTTTGGAGTAACCTGGTTCGACGTGATTCGCAATGGAGCTCCGAGACTTATCTTTGTTGGGCCCACCTACTTAGTATACGTTTCCCTCTTTGGCATGACTGGGGACTACATCCTCTCTTGGAAATTGACTGTTTTCTTATTCTATCTCTTAGGTAGCGTGGCGGTGTATTTTCTGGCCAAGACTCTGGCAAAGAATAGTGTTATTCCAATCGTATCTGCGGTATCGTATGCTTTCTTTCAACCAACCGTCTTTGCCCTTTCACTCGGACACATCGGAGAGGTATCCTCTTTTGCAATGCTTCCTGTCGTCCTGCTTTTTTATGTAAAAGGCATTCGCAAGTCAAGTAACCTGTTTGTTTTATTGTCGGCTATTGTCCTGAGCATGATGATAATAGAGAGGCCAGACTATGGTTACATTGGTATTGCCCTGATAGCTTTTTTTGCGATATTTTTTCTCCTTACAAAAGCTGAGAAATTGAGGACTTTTGTGCATACCTCTTTTTTCTATGCAATAGCCTTTCTCATTTCTTTTCCCTTCGTTTATTTCGGTTACTTGTCGAGGTTTTCAGAACTCATTCAACAACATCAGACATACGGCTATGTCCATTACTCCCCCAAGCTATCTCAGATTGTTACGCCTTCTTTCGGTACCGTTGAAGCTTATCTTGGGATATCCGTCCTGATATTGTCCGCAATTGGTGCCTACGCATTGGTAAGGACATGGGTTGAAAGGAGAAAACAGAGAGTTCAGGTCGATGAGAAGACCAGAATGCTTCTCTTTCTTTTCATCCTTGCTTTGGTCTTCCTTCTAGTAGGATTGGGAGCCAATACGCCCCTCTATGGCTTGTTGTGCGACTATGTCCCCTATTTCAAAAGCATACGTGCTCCTACACGGTGGCTTGTAGTTGCTCAGTTATGCCTGTCGATACTAGCTGGATACGGAGCATTCCTCCTCATTAAATCACTATTCAAAAAGGAGAAAGTAAGGATTCTAAGGCACGAAGTGAAAAGTGATCACTTTCGAACGTTAATGACGACTATCGTAGCTATCATAATCTTCACTGACGTATCTACCTATGTTTCTTCTCCAGAAGAGGGATGGCACCCTGTGGGTCATCTTGAATCCGGAGAGGGGATTTACGTTTTTCCCCAGACCGCGCAGATACCAGCAGATACAGAAGTATACCGGCGAATCGCGGAAGATGAGAGCGAATTCCGCGTATTATCCGTACCATTTGTATATAGCCTTCCGTACCATCAATACCTGCGCTATCTGTCAGGTTCAAAGGTCAGAATGACCCACGGATACGCTCTGACAATCCCGGCAGGATTGCAAGGCGAAGTATACGAGAATGTGAGATATGGGAATATCACAGATGATTTCGGTGAAAAACTGGCGCTACTCGGGGGGAAATATGCTATTTATGACTACTACTACAGTGAATGGCCCGCTCTTCTGAAAAAGATGAACTCTTCGCAGGATCTTCAATTCGTACTTGAAGACAATGGCTACTTCTTGTATCGGAACAATCGTTTTGGGAATTCACATATGGAAGAGAACCTCGTCATCAATGGGGGGTTCGAAGAGGGGGAGGAGGATTGGTTATCTTGGCATCGAGAAAACGGGACAACGGAAGTGGATACATCCACTTCCCGAAGTGGAAATTGGTCTATGAAATCTGTCAGTAAAGACATCAGAGACCTCGCTGGCCGAGTGCTAGTCTTAAATGGCTCGGCGTTGGAGTCAAGGGAATTCATTTTGTCCGGGTGGAGCAAGTGTGAGAATGTTTCCGGTGAAAATCCCCTATACGCAATTAGAGCGAATACTGTCTACTTTGGGGATGGTGAAGACATAGTTTCCACGGGTGCGTACGCAGTCTTTTCCCCCGGAACTCATGATTGGGAATTCTCCTCCGCCACCTTTTCGGTCAACACAACGATGACGATTAAGTCAATCAAGATCTCCCTATTTCTAAGAAATGCTACGGGCACGGCTTGGTTCGATGATATATATCTCAATGGAGAGCGGTTACTTGAGGATTGGGCGGGTGCCTTTCTAGTGAGAGAGCCGTATGAGGATCCGGAAGCCCTACTATCCCAAGGAAACAAAGTCGATGCAATATTCAAAATGGAGAAGGAGAAAGCGAACAGATATAGAATCGAATTAAGAACAAACGAGTCCACCTACGTTATCTTAGGAACATCATACGACGAAGGCTGGAGGCTGTTTACCGAGGATTCCACGCGACCCATAAGCCTTCTGGAGTACAAAGGCCTAATGATGTTTTTCATCGAGGAACCAGGATTGTACGACATCATTATGAAATTCATCGCTTACGAAGAATCCCTGGGAACGATAGGTCTATCTTGTGGAGGAGCAGTTCTCGTTGCAGCAGTGTTCCTTGCCTACCCACGGCTAATTCCATATGTAATGAAAATGTACCATCGGATCGCAACGCGGACTCGGAACAGACGAGGGCGGTCTAGAAGATCTCGCAAGTAGCCAACATGGCGAAATTCTCAATCCAACTTCGGCAAGAAGTGAGTTCGATTACTCCTACTCAGCTCTTTCTTCCTTCTCTGCGCCCTCTCCTTCCTCTACTTCTGCCTTCTCTTCCTCGACAATCTCCCTTTCCTCTGGCGAAGGTTCAACTTCTTCAACGGGTTCTGGTGCCATTTCTTCGGGAACTTCTTCTACCGCCTCAGGAATTTTTTCTTCTGGAACTGCCTCTTCTTCTGGGATCTCAGCAATTGGTAGAGGAGGCAACTCCCTGAGTTCCTTCTTAAGTCGACCACCTGTCACTACTCCCACGGCACCTACGGAAACAGCTATGATCGCAATGATCAGGACAACGATTAGCAACATAAGGTAGAGTTGAGCATCGTCTCGAAGTTGTGAGTTCTCTATATCGAGTTCGTCAATTCTCTCTTCTAGGTCGCCCGTCTTGGTGCCGGCATCAGATCTCAGAACAGATATGTTCTGGTGTAATGACCAAACATCATCATCCAGACTAACAAATTCTTCTGCGGACTCAGATCGGAGAATGGACGTGATATTTACGATATCCTGGCGAAGCTGGGTGATATTTTCATTTAGGGAATAGACCGCGTCCCATAGCTCATCAGTTTCATTCACCGCATCCATTCGAAGTATGGATTGGAGCTGTTGCAGAGACCAGAGGGCATGCAGGAGCTCACTTCTCGCTACTGCTAGTTCCCATTTGGTAGCATAAACTGTAGTGTCTTGAGTGATAGCCGATACATAATCGGACTCCTCAAAAGTAACGCAGGCAGGCCAGATGCTTGTGGCATTACATACGTATATCTTGTATCCATATTCCGTTGAGGGATGAAGATCTCGGTCTGTCCAAGAAGTTGCGTCGATATCCGTGACCCGGATATAGAACAATTCGAAGTCCTTTGTGTGGCGTTCTATCAAATACCAACCGAACTCTGCTTCTGGCAGGCTCGTCTTGGTCCATTCTAGGTCTACAGTCGTGTCAGTCGTCTCTACTACGTCAAGGCTGATAGGGTCAGCCAAGACCGTGGGCAACGATGATAGTATTGCCCCAATAGTTGCTGTCAGAACAGCAAGAACGCATAACCTCTTCACAACGAATCCTCTCATTTCATTACCCCGGTCTCGGTGAAGGATTTACTTCAATATAAGGGTTAGGTAGAACTCCTGCGAAACTGGCGAGAAGATACAGCCTTATTGGCTTGAACAGTTTCAGCTTGCCTCGATGATGTCTTCTAAAGAGGACGGCACGAAACACTTAACACCCAGGAAAACATTTTTCATAAAGGTTGAAGAATGAGGAAACTGTCATCTTTATGTCTTTCAATCCTACTCCTAGCAAGTTTTTGTTTACTGGCTCAGGAAATAGACTTCAAGAAAGTTAGTGCTCACAGTGGAGTAGAGGTCTTATCGCCGCTTCACGTGGATGGGAATGTCATAAAGAACGACTCAGGCGCGATAGTAATTCCGCGGGGAATAAACATAGCGGATCCCTATATTCTCCAACGGGAAGGTCATTTTTCCGAAGCTGACTTTAGTTTCATTATTGCAAATTGGCACCCCAATATCATCAGAGTTCCAATTCATCCTATATGGTGGTCCCCCACCTACATCGATGACTACCTAGTACCCTTAGTATCTTGGGGTCAGAAATATAAGGTGTACCTCTTGCTTGACTACCACGACTTCGGAAATCCATCAGACAGGTTGAGCCTGATAAAATCAACGTGGAGTGACATCGTCTCACGATTCAAAGGGAACCCTGTCGTACTCTACGATATATTCAATGAACCACACAGCATGCTTTGGTTTCAATGGAAACCCATGGCAGAGGATATTATTGATACCATACGTTCAGTCGATCCCGATTCTCTCATTTTCGTGGCGGGAGTGGATTGGGGATATTCCCTCATTGGTGCCGGTTTGGATCCTATCAACTATGGCAATATTGTTTATTCAACTCACCCTTATCCAGCGAAATCCACACCATGGGATGTCTACTTCGGTTTCCTCACAAGTACCTATCCTGTATTCGCAGGCGAATGGGGTTTTATTGATGACGGTTCAGGTCAGGTTTGGGACGCAGACAGAACATACGCGATAGAATTATTGTACTATCTTGAGAAGAAGGGGATGGGTTGGGCAGCCTGGTGCCTCCATCCCACCTGGAAACCCAATCTATTGGAAGATTGGGCATACACCCCTACCGAGTCAGGTCACCTTATCAAGGACTGGCTCTTTGAATCTCATCTCAACAATTATGAGGTAGGAGGCCTTCGGTCTCAGTACTTTAACAACAAGAACTTCACTAATCTGACAGTTGAGCGCATTGACCCATCTATCGATTTTGATTGGGGAGCGGGATCCCCTGATATGGCAATAGATGGGGAAACTTTTTCTGCAAGATGGATCGGGATAGTGATGATTGATTTTGCAGAGACGTATACTTTTTATGTCTATACAGATGATGGAGCTAGACTTTGGGTTGACGGACAATTTCTCATAGACAAGTGGGTCGACCAGAGCGCTACTGAGTGGAGTGGATCCGTAGCTTTGGACGTAGGGCTTCACTCGATACTTTTTGAATACTATGAGAACACCGGCAACGCGGTTGCACGATTGTCTTGGAGCTCTTCTTCGGTTGCGAAAGGTGCTATACCGAGTTCTCATCTTCATCACGTCCTCCATCCCGTACCTGATACCGCTCCGCCAGAGATCCACAACTTAAGTGTATTCCCGCCAGTGCAGCAAATCAATCTCAATGTGAATGTGTCGGCGGATATCACGGACGACTCGTCCGTTTCTAGTGTCCTGCTGAATATAACATTTCCCAGCGGTGGTACCTCGAATGTAACAATGACGAATGGCACGGGGGACAATTTTTACCTGAACCAATCCTACTCTGATCTCGGAGGCTACGGCTTCGCTCTTTGGGCGAGTGATACTAATGGCAATTGGAATTTCACTACGGGATCCTTCGTCATAGAAAACACCCTTCCTCCAGCCGCCCCCTTGATTTTGGATGCATATCTATCAGGTACGAATCTGGAAGACGTAAGGCTTACTTGGATTCTGTCCTCAGATGATGGAATGGGCTCAAAAGACGTAGTTCGATATGATATCTACCGAAATGTCACGACCTATGATGCCCGAGGGATTGGATATCAACTTCACGATTCAGTACCAGCCGGAATGTCTACATATCTAGATTCTGGGGCCGGGGAAGGCAACTCTGAGGATTATTTCTACTGCGTGTGCGCAGTGGACTCTGTATGGTTCTCCTCTTGTGCAGATAACCAGGTAGGAAAGTTCACCAGACCTCTTGGAAAAGGACCCAACCTCGTTTCCGTCCCCCTGCTTCAATCAAATGAATCAATAGAAAGGGTTCTCCAAACGGTCAAATTTGATAAGGCATGGACTCACGATTCCTTTAGCGGTAAATGGAAGTGGTACGCGAGATTCAAGACCTACAAGGGAATGTTGAGATTAGTCGATCACACAATGGGA
>JBHIFI010000056.1:0-10545 GCA_046761005.1 Thermoplasmata archaeon | reverse complement strand
TATTTATGAAAGAACGAGAATAAAGATGGAATGGGGGCATTTCTTTATGCCCCAGCACATCCTCATAGGTTGCCCGAAAGATTCTAATATCTCCGGCCAATATCTATTCAACAATTTGTTGAAAGCGGGGAGGTCTCACCACGGAAAGAGTTCCCACCGCAATTGAGGGCTTCGATATCCTTGTAGATGGAGGATTTCCTCGCAACAGCGTCAATATCATTTCGGGACCCTCGGGTTCCGCGAAGAGTCTTTTCTGTCTCCACTTCATATTCAATGGTGTCCATGAATTCTCCGACCCGAGCATATACGTCTCCTATGAGGAATCGGCTGACATCTTGCGAGAGACCCTTAGGAATTTTGGGATGAAGACGGAGGGTCACGAATCGAGGGGCGACCTCAGCTTCATAGACCTTGGGGAGATGAGAAAACTCAGCAAGGGCGACGAATTCCTTGATTTTGATTCTCTCGAATCCATGCTGTCTGGTCTCATCGAAGCAACGGGAGCGAAGCGACTCGTCATAGACTCACTCGCCGTTCTCGGCCTACACTACGACAGTTTGAATGATTTCCGTCGGGAACTCTTCCAGTTCGGGAGATTCCTGAGCGAGAAGGAAATAACGTCGCTTCTCGTGACGGAGGCGGGTGAGAAGGGCGGCCTTACAAGATTCGGGATAGAACAATTCATTGCGGATTCCTTCATCTATCTGGGTCTTGAGAATGTGAAGGGCGAGCTTAGGAGAACGATAGTTGTTCGCAAGATGAGACTCACAAATCACGATATCTGCGTTCATCCGTTTTTGATTACAAATGAAGGGTTGAAAGTATCGAGCGATGTAAAGGTCGAAGAGGTTTAGCTATGGTGTCAATGGGAGTGAAAGGGTTTGAGTTGCTCTTGCCTGATGGAATAGGCGAGAGAATGGCGGTTGTTCTTCAGGGTCCTGCGGGTGACGAGAAGTATCTTTTCTCTTACCAGTTTCTAGCCGACGGCCTGAGAGCGAAGGAAGGCGTCCTTGTGGTGCTCAGCCAGATATCTCCCGCGGAATTCCGTGAGGAGATGAAGAAGCGTGGCATAGACTGCGCGAGCCATGAGGAGGAAGGTTCTCTCGTCATAGTTGACTGGTATTCCTACAAGAAAGGGAGGATCGATGGCGTTCAAATCGAGGGTTCGGTCTTCCGATCATCTCAAAGCCTCCTAAATCTGGAGATCGCGATAACGGATGCGACGAAGAGACTCTCCTCATATCCGAGAAAGAGGGCGATGCTTGACGTTCTCTCTCCAGCTCTGAAGATGTTTGGCTCAAGTGAGGCATACACTTTTGCTCAAAAGCTTCGAACAAGACTGAGGGACGACAATGTGGCCTCGCTGCTCATCCTGGAAAAGGGAATGCATCCAGATGATATCGTTCAAAGCATCCACCAGACCTTCGATGGCGTCATAGACATTACCAGGGAGAGGAAAGAGGATAGGGTGGAGAGAAAGATAGGATTGCTCTTCATTCGCGGTGTTTCCTATGAGCCGAAATACGTTGATTTCATCATTGAGGACGGGGAGATTATCCTCACTGAATCGGCTGAAGCAGAGGGAGCGCAGAGAATCGTGAGAATACTCAAGAAACAGGAAGAGCTTCTGGCCAAGGATCCAAATAACGAGAGGATTTGGTTTTCGAGGGGTTCTCTCTTCGCTGACATTGGGGAGTTCAAGAAGGCGCTGGAGTGCTTCGACAAGGTCTTGGAGCTGAATCCCGATCACGCTGGAGCATGGAATGGGAGAGCGAATGCTCTCTCTCAGCTGGGAAGAGAAAAAGAAGCGACGAAATCCTACAGAAAGGCGCTTATGCTCGTTGCCGAGAAGGTCGATAAGGATTACTTCGAAAGACTGGAGTTCGAAGAGGAAAGGGAAGAGATCCTGAGAGAGGCGCCTGAGGAGAAGAAGACCCGCATATGCCCGCTGTGCGGAGCACAGGCTCTCGTTACGGCCGAGAAGTGTCCGGAATGCGGAACGGATTTCAGGAGGCTTGAGGAGATCACCGAGGAGGAGGGCATTCTCCGCTACCTGGAATCGCTGAGGGAGGATGTGGGCATTACCGAGGAGGCCCTCGAAGAGTTATTGGAGAGGAAAAGAGAGATTCGCGAGGGGGCCGTGGAGGAGAGGCCAGCAAGAAGGAGGGTGGAGAGACGCGTGAGCCTAACAAATGGCCTCACTCGCGAAAGAGTCGCAAGGGGGCTCGTCAATGGCTTAGGGAGGGTTAACGGTCTGGTCAACGGTCTCGCAGATGCGAGATCTGGACTCACAAATGGCCTCACAAACGGAAGCGGTTTCACGAACGGCCTGGGATCGGGTCGATTTACTAGAGAAACGAGGAGGAGCAGGTGGAAGGTCTATATCGTTCCTCTTCTGGCGGTATTCCTCCTGAGCACCGCCTTTTTCATACCGGAGACACCAGGACCCAGAGCCTTTGGAATTGATGGCTACTTCGCGGACTGGAGTGATGATGTGGTAGTCTACTCTCGCTCCTCGCTTATTAACCCGAACATAGATATTAATGCGACGGCTGTCGATATGGAAGAATCAGCTGACTATGTCTTCATGCTCGCTCAGGTTCAACCTGGCGGTCGAGTTCTGGCGGGAAACATTCAGGAAAAACTCGGAGACTTCTTCAGGATATTCGTAGACTCTGATGGCAATGACGAAACAGGATATGCAGTGGCGGGAACGGGGGCGGACTTCATAGTCCAGGTTGTGGGCCGCGACGAGGGACAAGGGCCAGTTGCGAGACACAGGGGGGTCTACAGATACGTGGGCGAGGATCAGACAGACTGGAATGCCTGGGAGTTCGAAGGCCCCGCCCTTGCCGCTCTTGGAAGCGGTGAAGAGGCCAACAAAATCGAAGTGGGGATATCGAAGAGTCTCCTTTCAGATCCGGATAGAGCGCTCTTTGTTTTCCAGATGGAGGATTGGGAGGGGGCGATAGATTTCGCTGACTACCATATGGGGGGCACCAAGGGAATCATCCAAATCACTCAGGAAAGTGCTGACCGGGAGATCATTCAGACCCAGGTATCGGAACCTCTTCTCTCACTTGAACTTAGGAATGTGGGTTACAAACACGATACATCTGATTCGTTAACTCTTGAAAGCCTCGGAGGCAAGCTTCTCGGGACCCTACCGCCCTCGGAGGTTCAGTCTGTCAGGCTTGTAACATCCGATGAATCGGGCGGTCCATGGATGGGATCGGTGAGCGGGAACGGCGCGGTGGTATTCCAATCCATCGCTTACTCTTTTGAGCCAGGCGCAAAGACCGATTTCCATGTCGATGTTCTACTAAAGAACTCCGCTCCAGAGGGTTTGACCGTAGGCTTCAGGGTCCAGTCCCCCAGTGATGTCGTCATATCTTCTGGGGCGACGACACTTCAGTCCATACCGACGGGTCATGATCTTTCCTATGTGAGTTCCGTGCCTGGCGAATACGTCATAGACGGAGGATTCTCAGATTGGACGACAGTGATGAGCGACGAACCAAATGAGCCTTCAACTGGCGGGTACAGCAATGTAGATATAAGGCAGTACGGCATCAACTCCACACAAGACGAGGCTTTCTTCTACATCAAAGTTGGCGGGCGGATTCTGGAAGGAACGCTCACACCGCAGAAGGGAAAATACCTTCCCGACTATGTCCCCAGGAAACTGGACTCGGACAGGGACTCCATTCCGGATGATGAGGATGAATTTCCCTTTGACTTTGATAATGATGGAACTCCTGATTCTCTTGAAGGAAATGATATCGATAGCGACGGAGTTCTTGACTCTCCATATGGGGATGACCAATGGCTCGAAACTGTTGTTGATGCGAGGACCGTCCGAATCTACATAGGCCCGAGAATCCCGCCACCAGTTCTCAGAGGCGAGGACATCGTAAGGATATATCTCGACGCGGATAAGGATACCCAGACGGGATATTTTATGGAGAACATGGGAGCGGACTATCTGATTGAGATTGCTGGTAAGAACGGGAATCCCTTGAGCGGGCGAAGCATCCTGAAAGAGCATACGGGAGGCCCGGGAAGCTGGATGTGGATGGCAGTTGACAATGCTGATGTTGCACTCGATCTCCAGAATATGGAGGTTTCCGTCGACATATCTGGAATGGGCTTCCTTGAGGACTTTCCCGCTTTCTTCGAAATGATTGGCTGGGAGGCGAAAATGGATGACGCCGTGGGCACAAGATCTCTCACAAGAGGAGATTACGGCGAGTATGAGGCAAAATATGCTGGTCGCTACGAGGCATATGTCAAGGGCATCGGTGGTTCGAGGGAAACCATATCCTTCTCGCATGAGGGAAACGAGCTGTCCTGGGGACTTCCATCATCTCTGAAGCTTGCTGGCCCTTCGACCGAAAGAATGCTGTCAAAGCTAGGAGCCCCCTCGTTGGAAGTTGGAGGTAACGAGGCCAGGTTCGAGGATTCGTTTTGGGACATGGAATCAACTATAACATATACGTTCGAGGATAATCGAATCAAAGAATCCATCGTCATTGGACGACAGATTGGTCCCCTACTAGAGCCTTCGGATAGTCACTTGGTGCTCGAGTCTATCATAACCTTCTCGGATTGGCTGACCCCCGTTTCCCTCGATCCAGGACATGCGAGCGATACATCCCTACCATCTAGTGATGAGGTCAAGGAGAGCGACCTTGGAACGACGAAAAGGAGGGCGAGTCGTTTCGAGTCATCCTCTGGTGTCGGCTTCTCCGATGGTAGAAGTATAGTCTTCGCCCTTGATTCAGCCTTTGCAGTTGATTCGAGTGGGAGACGCCTGGATTGCAAGTACCTATACAACGGCGATGGCAGCTCGAAACGTCTTGCCATTCAGTGTCGGGCATCCTGGTTTGCAGTTGCAGAATATCCCGTAACAATCGACCCCACCGTGGTCTTGGAGAACAATGCTCTAGATGAGGAACTCGGATACAATATCACGACTGGAGATTTCAATGGAGACAATGCGATTGATATTGCGATTGGAGCTCCTGCAAACGACATGAACCGCGATTCGAACATCGGTGCTGTCTACATCTACTTCGGAGGTACATCCGTAGATGAAAACTATGACCTTCTAATCAATGCCCCATCGAATTGCGTTAGATTTGGGGCAGCGGTGGGGGCAGGAGACGTGAACAGTGATGGATACGATGATCTCATCGTGGGCGACCCCGGCTACTCGAGCGATACGGGGAGGGCCTACCTCTATTACGGGTCTTCCTCCTTTGACGGTACACCTGACAAGACGTTTTCAGCTCCGGATTCGAGCGGAAAGTTCGGGTTTGCCATCGCAACGGGGGACCTGAATTCTCCCACAGACAGCTATGACGATGTTGTAATCACTGGGCCCGCCTACAATACGAACGACGGCCGCGCCTATGTATACTTTGGGAATTCCAGCACGAATATGGACACGACCAGCGATGGTGTTCTCAATCCTCCCAGTTCGGGCCAGGATGGCTTGTTCGGGCACTCTGTCGCTGTCGGGCAGTTCGAAACGAGTTCCGACCAGGATGAGGATGTTTACATTGGCGAGCCCTGGTACGATGGCTCTACGACAAATATGGGCAGGATGTACATATTTTATGGTGGTTCTGGTTCGAGCTTCGATACCAGTATTGACATCACATCGGAGCCAAACACCACTTGGGGGGACGGAAGGTTCGGTTACTCGATCGCTGTTGCGGACTACGACAATAATGGTACTGATGATGCCTGGGTCGGTGCTCCTTTCGCTGACTATGAAGACGGCACGAACGTGTACGTAGATTGTGGTATTCTCTATCGCGTTAATGCGGGAGAGGGCGACGGAGACTGGGACGGAGGCTATTACTATCCCCAAGACGGTAACTTCATGGGAATTGCGGTAGCAGGAGGGGACATCGAGGGTGACGGATCGGAAGAGCCAATCGTTGGGTCTAGAGCCAGTACGAATGACCAGGGCAGAGTGAGGATTTACTGGCAACCAGGAGGGACAACTACTTGGACAGGGTCGAGCAACGGGGACAGACTTGGATTTGCCCTCGCGACTGGAGATGTGAACAATGACGGAACCTATGATGATATAATTGTTGGTGCTCCAGGATATTCCTCAGGTAACATGGATGGGGCAGCATTCGTATACTATGGAAACACCGACGCATCTTTTGACACGACAGCGGATCTCGAGCTACTTTCATCTCCGAATGAGAGGCTCGGCTTTTCGCTCGCGAAGGGGGATTTCAACAATGACAACTACGACGACCTCGCTGTCGGTGCTCCCTACTATGACGGTGGAAACGGAGCGGTCTACATCTACTTTGGAACATCATCAGGCCTCTCGGACCATCAACCACCTGACTTGAGATACAGAAGTGAATACGATGGAGAGTTGTTCGGATGGAACATTACGGCCGGAGACTTCAACGGTGATGGTTACGATGACCTACTGGTTGGTGCACCCTCAAATGACGAGTCGACGTCGAACGGTGGTAGAGCCTACATATTCTACGGTGGTGATGGAACCGATATGGACGGCGACGGCGTAGATGTGGATATTGAGAGCGAGACAAGCGGCGAGCAATTCGGATGGTCCGTCGCAGCTGGTAATGTGGATGGAAGTAGCAATGACGATGCGATAGTAGGAGCACCCACGTATTCCACAGACAAGGGAAGGGTCTATGTCTATTCCTATTTCGACACGCCAACGGAAAGCACGCCAAATGCGACTCTTGAGAGAGGGGACAGCGAGAAGCTTGGGTCTTCGGTAGCTGTGATGAATTTCGATGAAGACAGCTATGAGGATGTCCTGGTTGGGGCACCATTGAACGACTCGGACAGCAACACGGACAAGGGCGTTGCGTTTATATATCGAGGTGCGGAAGACATGGGCTCCTGGTTCCCAAGCCCAGGAGTAGGCGGCAATATCACTGACTACGAACCGCATCCTGCGGATACTTGCCAAGACACTGAGGATATCGCCAATCTGACGAGCGATGACGGAAACTACTATCACGTCTACGGCGACGATTCCACTGAAACCATGTGGATTTGGAATTTCGATACGACTGGCCTTTACGGAATGATAACAGGTGTCGTGCTTTATGTGCAATACCACACGTCTCCGGGCTACAGCCAAACCGAAGATATCGAAGTTTATCTCGTCGATACGGGTTATATCTCCAGTGGGATAATCCCAGAGGCCCACACGGATGATTACGATGACTCCGCCGACCTGTATGCGTTAGGGTTCGACATATGGAACGAAATCGACTCGCTTCAGGTCAGGTTCTCAAACCCTTCCACCGACAAGGATGTCAATTTCGACTATTTGGCTGTCAACGTTACCGTACATCCGGGTGAGGAGGCGAACATCACACTGAAGGGTCAGTATGCAGGAGACTTTACCGGTATCTCTGTTGCTTCAGGTGATTTCGATGGTGACTCCAGCTACGTGGACGATGCAGTTCTGGGTGCCCCGGGATATTATCAGACGACAAACGACACGGGCGCCGTGTATATCTATTCAGGGACAAGCATCCGTGGCCTGAGCGGGGATGGGACGCTTTCCACACCTAACAAGATAGTAGTCGGACCCGGAAGTACGGACGCCAAGTTTGGCTGGGCGGTGGCGAGCTTCAATGGAACGGGCGATCAGTACGATGACCTCATGGTTGGCGCACCGTACAATGGCAGCGCGAACAACAACGGTGCTGTGTACGCATATGTCGGCCCGTCCTCAGGATTCGACGACCCCGATTATCTCAGGAACGGCCAGGAAGACGAACTCTACGGCTATGATGTCGTTGGCGGGAACTTCTTAGCCACCGGTGGCGGTTACGAGGACATCGTCGGAGGCGGGCCCTTCTTCAATAGCACAGACAATGACGGACGCGTCTTCATCGAGAACATACCTGAGTTCGAAGAGATTCTCATCCCGCTTGTCTTGATGATAGCCATCCCGATTGTCATACGCAGACGCTTACACCGCTAACGGAAACCTCTTATCCCGCCAAAAACATTCTGATTTCGATGCGGGGGTAGCCAAGCCCGGTCAACGGTGCAGGACTTAAGATTCTGTCTCGCAGGAGTTCGTGGGTTCAAATGCGCCTCTGGGTCCAGTCGCGCGGAAAATCCCACCCCCCGCATAGCACCCTTTTTCAAGATGTATTTCATCCACCCCATTCAAACTTCTCACTCTCAATCGAATGAGAAAATCTGGAGCAAAAGAGATATAGAGCTATGAGTCTCCATAGAGCCTGATGACAAAGACGATCGCAGTTTCGGATGACATCCACAATCAACTGAAACTTGTCAAGACCAAGGAAGGTTTTAGAAGCATGGACGAACTGATACGCCATCTATTGAGAGATCACCAAAGACACGCCATCAGAGAAGAGCTTACCCCCGAGGAGATAGAGACCATGAAAACAGCTAGAGATATCATGAGAAATAGCAAAAAACTGCTGAAGTTGCTCGAGTGACCTTTTGGAAGAGCTCGCGAGCGCAGCAGATTGCAGGTTACTTCGGTTCCACATTTCTCTTATTCATTCGACACTCAAGCGTGCTGGATTCCGCCTGCTCCCAACCGCATCTTTAAGTACGGATTCGATTATCCTCGTATCGTGGTATCATGCAGAAGCCGCTCTCAGTACTGAACCAAAATATGAATCACCAAGTAATCGTGGAGCTGAAAGCTGGAAGGGAGTACAGGGGAAAGCTGGACGGCTTCGACCCACATATGAACATCGTTCTCAAAAATGCTGAAGAGAGGGTCGGCGATGAGCTTCTCAGGAAGTTCGATGTCGCCATCCTCCGCGGGGACAATGTCATCTACATCTCGCCATAGGTGATCCTCTGAGCAAGGGTACAGCGTCTTTTGGAAAGAGGGGAAAGGGAAAGACCCACATAGTCTGCAGGAGATGTGGAAAGCACGCCTATCACGTCAGAAAGAAGTACTGCGCCTCGTGCGGCTTCGGCAGGAGCGCCAAGCTCAGAAACTATAGTTGGGCCAAGGGTCACTGATGATGGAAAAGCCAAGGGAGAAGTGCGCTGTCGTTGGCATTGCATCCTCCTCTCCGTCTCGAACCTCTTCTTATATCTATTATGCACTCAGGGCATTGCAGCATCGGGGTCAGGAATCCGCTGGAATCGCTGTCTATTCGCGTGGAATGAAGTGCATCAAGGACCTTGGTCTCGTGGGCGAGATTTTCCACGAATCCAATCTCAAGAAGCTGAGGGGGAAAAGCGGAATCGGCCATGTCTACTATTCCATCAGGCTTTCAAGGCCGGAGAACGCGCAGCCGCACATCATTGACACCCCCTCGGGAACCATGGCTTTAGGTCATAACGGCATAATCACCAACTCCGCGGCTCTTAAGCGGAAGATGGACAGGAAGAACCACGATTACAACCTTGGGAGCGAGGAGGAGACTATTGCTTTCATGCTATCTGATGAGATGGCCTATGGATTGAGCTTTCCCGAGGCGATGAGGCGGGTGATTCCCAATCTGAAGGGGTCCTATTCGATGACCTTCCTTCATGACAACACGGTATATGGACTGAGGGATCCGCACGCAATAAAGCCCCTGTGCATCGGGAAGTTTGATGGCGGGCACATCATTGCGTCTGAGAACGTGGCGATAGATGTGCTCGATGGCGAGTTCATCCGCGACGTCAGGCCAGGGGAGCTGATAGAGCTGACAGGAAAGGGATTCAAGAGCCATCAGCTGGTGGAGAGCAAGAAGAAGGCGCACTGTTTCTTCGAATACCTGTACTTTGCGAGAGCTGACTCGGTTTTGGACGGAAAGTGGATATATGAAATCCGCAGGAACATAGGAGCACTCCTTCACAGGCTCTATCCGGTGGAGGCGGATGTCGTCGTCCCCGTACCGGACTCGGGGAGGACCTACGCTCTCGGCTATTCCGAGGCCTCTGGGATTCCCGTTGCTGAAGGGCTTATGAAGAACAGGTACATCGCAAGGACGTTCATAATGCCCGATCAGAAGGCGAGAGACATAAGCGTGCGTGAGAAGGTTAATCCTGTGAAGCCAATTATCCAGGGAAAGAGGGTCATCCTTGTAGATGACAGCATAGTTCGGGGGACTACGATGAGGAGGATTGTCTCCATAATGAGGCAGGCGGGTGCGACGGAGGTTCACGTGAGAATCGGATGCCCGCCGATAATTGCGCCCTGTTACCTTGGAATAGACATGACGACAAGGGATCAGTTCATTGCGACAGAAAAGACCGTGGAGGATATCGCCAAGGAGCTGGGAGCGGACTCTGTCGGCTACGACACGATAGAAGGTGTCGTCAAAACCCTAGGCTTCAAGAAGAACGAGCTCTGCCTAGGTTGCATCACGGAACTCTATCCTGTTAGCATACCCAAGGAGATGCACAGGTTCCAGAAGAAGCTCTTGGACTTTCACTTCAAGGAGAACTCTTAAGGATTAAATATCGCCACTGACTATTGATTTTCGCGGGCCGATAGATCAGTTGGAAGATCGCCACCTTGGCATGGTGGAGGTC
>JBHIFI010000055.1:0-10814 GCA_046761005.1 Thermoplasmata archaeon | reverse complement strand
ATCTTCTCCAGTTCATCGGTCTCGATGGCTCTTCTGATCTCCATAGCCACTCTGCGGCCCGTGCTCATTCTGGACCGCCAGAGAGTGTTTCCGTAGGGATGTCCCACAGACATGTGGACGTTGGTCCCCCCTCCGATTCTCGGCGAGACATCGTAGATGAAGAAGTTCATATCCTTATCCACGCACGTCTGGAGGGTGAAAGGTCCTATCATTCCTGGCGGGAAGTATTCCTGAGTTGCTCGCACGTAAATCTCTGCGAGCGGGAAGACCTTTCTAAGTAGCGACTCGCGCAGGGTTGCAGCATTGTGACCGCAGACCGTATACTCGGGAGTCCTCTGCCCTTCCAAAAGCGACAGCTGCTGAGAGGCGGGCAAACGAACGTGCCCATCGAGGGATGTCTCAAATCTCCAGTCAATTCCAAGCAACTCTATGGGCTCCTCTCCCTTTTCCAACGGCGAATAGAAGAAGTCGAAGTTGAAAACGGGACCGATGATGTACTTCTCTATCCGCGCGTTCTGCAGATCCTCTTCTGTAATGACATCGTTCTTGAGCAACTCCTGAGATTTCTCCTGGTATTCCGCGTAGCTCGCAGCTGTGAAGAACCCTCTCTCCAGCCTCTTCACCTTGTGCTTCAGCTTCACCAACGCGAGGGAGTCTATGTCCTCAGGCGATTCGATCCTCTCCGGCGCCGGAAGGTCCACTCTCTCCAGAAGCCAGTAGTAGTCTTCCACCACTTCTCCCCTCTCCTCCGACCTAAGTAGATTGCGGCTCCCCATCATTGGTATGACGAAATCGTCTTCCACTGCATCCATACCGGCGTATGAGAAAAACGAGCGGTTCGGGATGAATATGACATTGTTCTTCGCCAACCAATCCATATGTTCGGGTTTGACAGCGTCCTTGAACTTGTCAAGCACGAGAGCTTCATCCACCACACCCCTTATCACTCTTCCTTGGGAATCCCTCTTCGCCTTGAAGTAGCGGGTATACGGCTCCTCTCTGCCCTTCTCGCAGACCGCCACCGTTCGAAAACCTTCCTCTATCGCCCCATCGTAGACATCCAAGCCTGAGTGGGATGCTATGCATCCGATCTTTATCTTCTCCTTGTCGTAGCCTCTCAGAACTTCGAAAACCTTCTCCCTGTCTATCAACTCCCCACCTCGTTGGCGGGAAGGGTGTGAGCGTATTTAGAGCTATTTATGAATCTCCAAACTCTTACTCGCTGCATGAGGGCACTCGAATGGAGAAAACGCAAAGTATATTGGAATATTCGAATATACGCCCCAAAAGTGAACATCTTGGCTGGTAAATTGACTTCGATGGCTTTTTCCTGCACCGTGTTCTTCATGAAACTGACTGAGGACGACGCCGATCCAATAGTCGATGGTATCGTCGGCGGGGCGGAATATATCGAGTTCACAAAGGATTCCGAGGTCACCCTGTTCATATAATTGGAGGTGTAGACCTGTACGAGATAGACAGGACTGTCGATGCGAGGGACACTTTCTGTCCTGGGCCTTTGATGGAACTTATCCGAGCGGTGAAGGAAGGACAGGTCGGAGAGGTCATCGCTGTCTGGTCCAGCGATGCCGGCTCAAAGGGAGACATCCCACTATGGGTTGAGAAAGCGGGTCATGAGATTCTGGCTGTCAATGAGAAAAAAGGTTACAGCGAGTTTGTCGTGAGGAAGCTCAGATAGAAGCATTCGATGCCGCGAGGAAGGGACCATGAAGGAAGTAGTAGTTCTCGGTGGCGGAGTCGGAGGAAGCGTGGTCGCCAATCGCCTGTCCAAGAAGGTGTCGAGCAAAGTCTGCAGAATCACGGTCGTCGATGAAGACGGAAGGCATGTGTACCAGCCCGGATATCTCTATGTGGCCCTGGGAAAGCAGAACCCCGCCAAGCTTGTAAGGAACGAGAGAGGTCTTCTCGGACGGAAAGTGAAGCTGGTCACAGAGAAGGCGGAGAGCATAGACTCTGCTGAAAGAAAAATCCATCTTGTGGGCGGGAAGGAGGTTGTTTACGACTATCTGGTGATCGCGACCGGCTCCAGTCTCCATCCAGATCAGATCCCTGGTTCCGAGGGGGCTCACCACTTCTACGGCTTGGAGGATGCGATAGAGCTTCGAAACGCCTTGCACAAGTTCGACGGCGGTGACATCGTAATCGCGATCGGGGGCGTCCCCTACAAGTGTCCCGCGGCTCCAGCGCAGTCCGCCTGCCTCTTGGACTATTATTTCACACTGAAGAAGATAAGGGACAAGGTGAACATAATTTTCCTTTCTCCTCTCGGGCGTATCTTTCCTCTCGAGCCCTTGGATCCTTTGGTGACTGAAGTATTCGATCGGAAGAACATAGAATACACCACTTTCTTCAATGTTGAATCGATAGACCCAGAAAACAAGAAAGTGAACTCACTTGAAGGAGAGACAGCTAGCTTCGATCTTCTGATCACCATTCCTCCCCACAGCGGGGCGGATGTCGTCATGAACTCTGGTCTCGGAGACAGAGGCGGGTGGATTCCCACGGAAAGACACTCGCTTCTCGCCAAGGACCACGACGATGTCTACGTGGTCGGTGATGCTACTGACATACCCATCTCAAAGGCGGGCGCCACCGCTCGCTACGAAGGGCTGGTCGTAGCAGACAACATTGCCGCGAGGGTGAAAGGTCAATCCCCGCCAAACAACTACGACGGCAAGGTGACCTGCTTCTTCGAGGCAGGCTTCCGCAGGGGAACGATGATGACATTCGACTACAAGAACCCGCCAGTCCCTCTCCCGCTGAGTCGGAGACACTATTGGGAAAAGGTCTTGGTAAACAAGCTCTACTGGATGCTGATCCCGAGGGCGAGGATCTAGCTACTACGTGACGATCCAACATGCTGTCAGCCGAAGTACGTCGAGGGCGTTCTGACGAAAAAAGAGATAGCCCCGGGCAGATTCGAACTGCCGTCTAGAGGTCCAGAACCTCTTATGATTTGCCGGCTGAGGCCTTGTCCCCAGCCATTGACCGCTACACCACGGGGCTGCGAATCTCCCTGTCCTTAAAAGGGCACTCCTCCGCTTAAATCATTCTTCGCACACAAGTGAAACTGAGGAAAGAACGCGGCTCTGCGGATTATTTTGCTTGCTGTCGCTTCAGTATCTTGGCCCAGGTATCCCGCAGTCCGACGGTCCGATTGAGGACCAACATCTCCTCGGTCGTGTCAGGGTCGACGCAGAAATAGCCCAGGCGCTCGAACTGGAACCTGTCGAAGGGTTTGAGATTCCTTACGGCCAGCTCCACCTTGCACGAGTGGAGTACCTCCAGGGAATTGGGGTTCACGAACTCCTTGAAATCTGTGTCCTTCTGCCCCAGAGGGTCCGGCACTGTGAACAGCTTGTCGTATAGACGGATCTCCGCGTCGATGGCGTGCGCTGCCGATACCCAGTGGAGGGTGGACTTTACCTTTCGACCGTCCGGGGCATCGCCACCACAGGTAGCCGGGTCTACGGTGCATCTGAGCTCCACCACCTCACCGTTCTCCTTGATGGCCTCCCTGCAGGTGACGAAGTATGCGTTCCTGAACCGGACCTCCCTGCCTGGAGCCAATCGGTAGAACTTCTTGGGAGGTTCCTCCATGAAATCGTCCCGCTCGATGTACAAGACGCGAGAGAATGGAACCTTCCTTGTGCCCGCTTCGGGTTCCTCTGGGTTTCTCATGAGCTTCATCTCCTCCACCTTGTCCTCCGGGTAGTTTTCGAGGGTTACCTTGAGCGGGCGGAGGACGCCCATGAACCGAGGAGCGGTCTTGTTCAGGTCCTCTCGGATACAGTGCTCCAGGAATTCGAAGTCTACCGTGCTGTGGACCTTGGCAACACCTATGCGCTTGCAGAAGCTCCTTATGGCGGCGGGGGAATATCCACGTCTCCTCATCCCGCTTATGGTGGGGAGCCGGGGGTCGTCCCATCCGTCTACGTATCCGCCCTCCACAAGCTCGAGCAGCTTCCGCTTGCTCATCACCGTGTAAGTGAGGTTCAGGCGGGCGAACTCGATCTGCTGCGGGTGATATACACCCAGCTCATCCAGGAACCAATCGTAAAGGGGGCGGTGATCCTCGAACTCCAGGGTGCAGATCGAATGAGTGATGCCCTCAATGGAGTCCTCCAGGCCGTGCGCCCAGTCATACGTGGGGTAGATGCACCACTTATCCCCCGTGTTGTGATGGGGAGTGTGGAGTATCCTATACATCACGGGGTCCCTCATGTTCATGTTCTGGTGAGACATGTCTATCCTGGCGCGCAGCACTTTCTCCCCGTCCGCGAACTCGCCGGCCCTCATGCGCTCCAGCAGGTCGAGACTCTCCTCCACGGGTCGGTCCCTATAGGGGCTCTCCCTGCCCGGTGTGGTGAGGGTGCCTCTGTACTCACTGATCTCCTCCGCTGATAGGTCGTCCACGTACGCCTTCCCTTTCTTCACAAGCTGAACAGCGTACTCGTACATTTGGTCAAAGTAGTCCGAGGCGAAGTAGAGGCGGTCCTCCCAGTCAAACCCGAGCCACTTCACGTCCTCGATGATAGCTCTTACGTACTTGTCCTCTTCCTTCGCTGGATTAGTGTCGTCGAAACGCAGGTTGCACAATCCCCCGTACTCCTCGGCTATGCCGAAGTTTAGGCAGATGGACTTCGCGTGACCGATGTGCAGGTAGCCGTTGGGCTCAGGCGGGAAGCGAGTATGCACTCTACCCTCGTATTTGCCTGTTCGATTATCCTCGTCGATTATTTGCCGGATAAAGTCACGAACGGGAGATTCATCGGAACCCATGATTCATCACCTACGGCGACCCGGTCGCAGGAATTCCGTAATTGGGAGTGTAGAGGTTTTCAGTATTTGGGTTGGGAGGAGATAGCCCCGACCGGATTTGAACCGGTGCCAAGAGGTCCAGAGCCTCGTATGCTACCGCTACACCACGGGGCTGTCGCGCTGAAATAAGCCTCGATTGGCTATATATTGTTTCCCACGTAACCTCTCTTGGAACAGTCATATGGAGTTCCCGTGCGGAGAGTTCTATTGCGAGGAGACTTCTTCGAGCCGCCCGAGGACGAAGTCCCTATCCAAAACTGAGAGGAAGGGAGCCGCCCTGGGACCCTTTTCCTTGCCCAGGAAGACAAGGTACAGGGACCTGAAGAACCTATTAGTCTTCACAGGAAGCTCGCCGCTCTTGGTCAAACGCACCATCACATTCTTCAGCTCCTCCTCGGTCCAGGGAATACTCGAAACTGAATCACGAAACTTCCGAAGAGCCTCTCTGTCGACGTATTCGAGCTTGTCCTCTACCGAGCGAATGTCCCTCAGGACGTCAATTCTCAAATCCTCTGGGGCGTATTTTTGTGTCCAGTTCCTTGAAAGCGCTAGCCTCCTGGCCACTTGCTCCCTCTCCTTCTGGCTCAGCTCGGTTGTGAGCACACCCGTGTCCCTGAGTCTCTCGATGGCCCAATCGACTAGATCCTCGGGAGGTGCAGCTTGTGCTAAGAGAGAGGCGTGCCTATATGGAATCTGAAAGGGCACGGACGAGGGTGGTTCCTCGAGCCGCGAAAGCTCATAGGCTCTTGCCCTATCGTCGTCCTTGTCCTCAAAGAAGAGCCTTTCCGCCTCATCGTAGCGATCGTAATAGCTATCCACCTTGGATAGATCCAAAACGATCCTCTTGGATGTGCTGTTGAAGAGATAGACATATCTCAGGACCTCGGGCTCCGCGATTTCAAGCCAATCCTTTGGAGTAAACCCAAGGAATCCCGAGCTGCTCATGTCGCCCATATCCTTCCCTCGGCTCTGAATCCCCACCCATTCGTAGGGTATCCCGAAGGGAGGAAGCATGTCTATCAATTCGCGGGCGATCTCCTTGCAACTATCCCTAGAACCGCCAGGAGTCGCGTGGTCCTTGCCAAAAGCCTCCACGTCCACCTGCAGAAGCTTCCAAAGGGCGGGCCACTCCAACCGCCAATTCAACTTTCCGTCCTCCATTCTAGAAACGCCCTCGTGTCCACCCCTGCACAAGTAGTGTACTTCTCCGTCGTCCGTGATTTTCCTCGTCTCGGCGGTTCCGATCGTGTTGCATTCCGTACAGAATGCGTCGAAAGGAATCCACCCCTCTGGATACTTTCTCGTTCCCCTGTATTTGTTGATGATAGGCCTGACCCTCTCGCTCTTTCCGACGAACTCGAGGACGATTCTCCGCATATCTCCATCGCTATATACGTCGCCTGTCCTCTGCAATTTCACTTCGGGTGCAAATCGCTCCATATACCCGCCAAAATCCTCCCAATAGTGGTCCACCCAGGAGGAGTGGCATTCAAAAGGATCGGGAACATCCTTCAGCCGCCAGTTGATGTAATCCCTTCCCTCATCCCTGGGGAACTGAGAGATCTGTCCCTCTGTTCCTTTCCATGGGTCCTGAGTATAGAGTACTAGATACTGGGTGACATCTTTTCCCTTTGCTCTGAGCTCCTCTGATATGGAATTAGTGAGGACAACCTCTCCTCTGAGCCTCCCAACATGTTGAAGGCCGCTGACAGAGAGACCCGCCGAACAATGTACGACGGCCTTTCCTCGGAGGAACACTTCAATCTGAGGAAAAAGAACATCAAACCAGTGCATGATTTCACGCAATTGTCCGAGCTCTTACCAATGCCCTTAAGGGGACTCCAACGATCTCATCGTTGGCCGTCTTGTTCACAACGACCACGGAAAGGATGGGGCTGCCACCAGCAGTTTGGATATCATCTATGGCACCTCTGATGGTATCGCCTGAGCCCAAGACATCATCCACTATGACGATTTTCTTTCCGCTCGGATCTGCATAGTTTGAACTGAAAGCGCCTCCTCCCCTCTCCCTCTCCTGGCTGGGCCTGTACACGATGAGCTCCCGCTCGAGGTCCTCCGAAATGAGCGTGGCATATGGAATCCCATTTATTGCTATGCCCGCGACGGAGTCAAAATCTCCCTCGCTCTTATCCATTTCCTCGAGGATAATGTCTGACATAGCCGCTGAGACATAACCGAGCCTGCTGCCAAAAACACCCACAGAACGCCACCCGATCTTAACGTCCCTCGGGGGCTCTCCTCCCTTAACTCCCCTTGTGAGGAGCCATGTAACGGTATTAACGGAGAGGTGAAGTTCGTCCCCGATTTCCTTCTCATTAAGACCCTTCTCCTTGTATTCAAGAGCTTTCTTGACTAGGTCATCCAACCTCTTCATATCATTCCCTCAGTCTATGAACCCAAAATTGGTACTTGGTAATAAAGATACGCTCAAAATCCCTTCTCCTTCAGTCGTCTGTCAAACTCCATTTGGAGGAACTTGACGGGTATGCTTCCCGCGTACAGTATCGCGTCGTGGAAGAACTTCTCTGAGTACTTCTGCCCCATTCTCTCCTTGACTTTCTCCCTTAACTCCATTATCAGATGCTTGCCGAGCAGATAGCAAAGCTGGTAGCCTTGATATCGAGTGTATCTCTTCACCTCCGCGAGAGCGAATGGCTCCTCCATCCCCACCTCTTTCATGAGAAACTTTACGGCTTCGTCGAAGCTCATCTTTCCGGTGCTCAGATCAATGTCCACTATGATTCTTGCGGCCCGCCAAACAAGGTCGATCGACTTCATGAACCTTGCTTCAGGACTCTCATCAAAACCATGCTCTCTCATCATGTCCTCGCAGTAGTGGGCCCATCCTTCCACTGTCTCGTTGGCAGATGTCATAGCTCTCACGATTGAGGGATTGAGGTTGGAACATGCGAGCTGCAAGTGATGACCCGGATAGGCTTCATGGACGGATGTGTTCCCGATGCTCGCGTAGTTGTGCTCCTTGAGCATCTCCATCTTCTCTTCGACCGGCGTCACCAAGTACACTCCCTGCTGATCCCTTTCGAACTTTCCGGGTGGCCAGTATGCCGCGTGCGGTATTATGGGCCTCAAGAATTCGGGCGTCTCGATGACCTTCAATCTCTCTGAAGGAGGCATTGTGGCTATACCATGGTTCTTGACGAACTGTCTCACGCGGTCAATCGATCTCTTGTATAATTCCATTACCTCCGCGAAGTCCTTCGGATGGTCGGACTTCACCAGCTCCTTTACCTCTTCAAGGGATGCTTGAGGGTTAATCAGCTTACTTATCTTCTTGACCCTCTCCTTTTCTTCCTCGAGGCATCTCTTTCCGAGCGCATATATCTCCTCGACTGGCATCTCGATACTCGATAATTCAAGAAGCCTTTGGAATTTCTCAGGCCCGATGGCGAAATCCTCTCTCGCCTCTGGAAGGAGGTTCTTCATCCATGAGGTATAATCCTCAACAGATCGTAGCGTAGATGAAACGGCCTGTCTGAACTCCTCGAAGTGGTCATCGCCCAGTGCCTTTTCTCCCACCGATTCGATCAAACTGAGGAAGCCTGGGAATCTTTCTGCCGATTCAACCTGCGTTTCTGTCCAGATTTTGACCGGATCGGTCACAAGGCTTCTTGCCTGTTCCAGGTACTTGGGCGCCGCAATCAATCTGTTCTTGATATTCTTGAAGCGAACTCCTATCGGTGCAAAATCCTTCATGAAAAGGACGAATATATGCTCCCCAACCACCCCGACACCCGTAGGTGCGCACTCCCAGAACCTGAGCTCCTCTGCGTCGAAAATGCGAAGATCGAGATTTCTCAAGGCAATGAGTCTGTCGATTCTGTTGTCCTCTGAAAGTTTCCTCTCGTCGAGGGTGCTGATGGCCTGCCTGAATTCCTTTAGTTTCTCGATTAGCTCGAGCACGGCCTCTCGCCGTCCATCAGGCATTAGGCTGTCGTACTCGTGAAGACCCATGCTTGTTCCCAATGCCGGATACCTCTCGAGCATATAGTTGAGAACATCGTGCGCAAGCGCCTGAAACTCCTCGTTCTCATCTGATTCCCTCTTCATGGAAGTGCCTCCTTTCTCCCGTTGGCGGACCTCCTGAAGGCCCCGAAATCCTCTATATCGATTATGTCCTCACCATCGAAGACGGGACCATCTACGCAGACATGGAGCCCGCCAAAGGAACAGGAATCGCAAATTCCCATGCCGCACCTCATATACCTTTCCAGGGAGACCTGAACAGGAATCCCTTTCTCAAGACACATTGAAACGACTATCTTCATCATCTTCTCAGGACCGCAGGTGAGGACCCTGTCGAATGAGGTCTCCTCAAGAATCTGCTTTGCGAGGTCTGAGGCTAGTCCCTTGTATTCCTTGCTTCCATCATCTGTTGATATTCTGACGTCCGCGCCGAGCTTCTTGGCCCTATCCACGAAGATGAGCTCTGACGCCGTCTTCGCTCCGATGACGATTGTGGCATCTATTGCATCCTCTACTGCGACTTCCAGCGCTGGCATGAGGGAAGCGGCTCCCGTCCCGCCTGAAACGAAGAGTACGCTCTCGCCTTCAATCCTGTAATCTTTTCCAAAAGGTCCGCGTATGCCCAGAATGTCTCCTTGCTTCATCTTGTGAAGGGCCGAGGTGGCCTCGCCGACATCATGAACAGTTATGCCTTTCACTCCCCCTATGTATGACAAGCTCATGGGAACCTCGTCGAGTCCTGGTATCCAGACCATGACGAACTGCCCTGGCCTGGCAATGCTCTCATCCTTGAATCTAATTGTTTTCGTGTGGGAGCATTCGACCTCTGCCATCTCCACCCTAGCGATTCTCATCCCCGTCATGCGCTATCCCGACAACATCCTTGACGGATTCATATCCGTATCCATCCAGAAACTGCTCGATCTCCTTCACGACTCTTTGAAAGACTTTGATTCCTCTGTAATAGGCTGCGCTTCCTATCTGGACAGCCACGGCACCCGCCATTAGGTATTCGAGCGCGTCCTTTCCGGTGAGAATCCCACCCACTCCTATGATTGGGATATTGATGTTCTCATAGAGCTCATAGACGCATCTCACACCAATGGGCTTAATCGCGGGCCCGCTTAGCCCCCCAACTCTGTTCGAAAGTATGGGCTTCGCTGCCTCTGGATTTATGGCCATCGCCTTCACCGTATTTATGGCAACAATCCCATCTCCTCGCGAATTCGCCACGGCAAGACCAGCATCAACGACATCCGTTACGTTGGGAGTTATCTTCGCGAAAACAGGTATTCGGACGGAATTCTTGACGGCGGAGACGATAGATCTGACGGTCTCGGGGTCCTTTCCCAGTTCTGCACCGACGTTGCGTGCATGAGGGCAGCTCAGATTGAGTTCTATCGCCGCTGCACCCGCCTCCTCCATGAGGCCTGCAACCTCGCTGATTTCTCCCTCGTTCTTTCCGAAAATGCTTCCTATGACTGGAACATCACCCTGTTTCGCTATCCTCATCTCGTCTATGAAAGCCTCTATGCCAGGGTTTGCAAGCCCGACCGCATTGATAATCCCGGTTTCCAGTTCCACCACAGTCGGGTTGGGATAACCTTCCCTCGGTTCAGGGCCTATTGATTTTGTGACGACAGCTCCCGCACCCGCTTGGGCAACTCTTAGAAGAGAACTCCCCGTTTCACCGAGGATGCCAGACGCAAGGATGAACGGATTCCTCAGTCTCAAGCCTGCAATCTCTACCCTCAAGTCGGCCATCGCAGGGGCATAACCCCAATCAGCGTTAAAAGACTTTTCTGAATCGATTTGTCAGGTTTCCTCATAGAGGGATGAGAATGTGTCCTCCGATATTGGAAATGAAAACAAGTGTTCGAGAAAAGGATTTATAGACTAGAGGCAATCTGTGGACACGGAGTGGGCGACGAATGAGGGGTCATGTTTTCCTCGTATCTTCTATTATG
>JBHIFI010000054.1:0-11763 GCA_046761005.1 Thermoplasmata archaeon | reverse complement strand
TTGGTTGCCAAGCAGAGGGCGAGTTCTGGGTGATGCTCTCTGACCAGTCGCAGAGCCTCGAATGTCTCTTCGTTTGCCAAGGGGTCTCCCGGACCCGCTATCCCCGCAACCGCGAGGGATGGAATCTTCTCCGTGACACTGTCAATAAGAATAGCCGCATCTTCTGGGCTCAGCATTCTCGATGTCACGCCAGGCCTAGTTTCATTGACGCAGTCATACAGCCTGTTACAGAACTTGCATTGTACGTTGCATCTTGGGGCCACTGGAAGATGCATGCGGGCATATTTCTTGTGAGCCTCCTCGTAGTAGCATGGATGAAACCAATCTCCTTGTCGACTCTCCACGTTTTCCAATACTTCCATTGTCAAGCGCCAACCTCCTCGAAGAGGGACTCCTCTCCAGCCTGAATCATTTCCAAGAATGCCTCCACTCTGACCTTGATCTGGCCGATGTCACCATCTTGGTATTCGCTCCTTATAGTCAGGACAGGGATTCCATTGTTCTTGAGCGGTCTTGAGAGTCGCGAAGCATCTAGAGTATGGAGGTGACAGCCCTGCAAGACGTGGAAAACGACACCCTCTGCCCGACTCCGCTTGATTTCATTCAGGATATATTCTTCTCTTTCCAGGTTCGGAGAGAAACAAGGACAGGTGCATGGGTAAAGATATCGCTCAGCTATTGCATCTATCATAGCCCTCTCCGTCCACTCATCCACCACAACGGGATCGTAAAACGTCCGGGTTCCCGAGCAGAACTCATCTGAAACAATGATGGCCCCCGATTCCTCGATGAGGTTCGGAAGCTTCCAGTTTGGCCACATGATGGGCGATCCCGCCAGCATGACCCGTGGAGAGGTCTCGTCGCAGACCCTCTTCCCCAGTGATGTCATGTTCTTCAGTTCGTTTGATAGCTTGTCCACTTCACGGGTCCATCTCTCGATGTCATCGATAAAGCTCAGCCATCCCACCAGGAGGAAATCTCTTCCCCATAGGACATTGGCCTTTCTTCTCAGACTCAACAGCCTCCTCCATGCTTTGTGAGCCCTCTGATACTTGATGACTGAATGCCTCAGGCTTTTCCTGTCTATTTTCCTCCCCGTCAACTTCTCAAGGGCATCCCTCACGTTCTTGATTTCCTCAATCCACTGCTTTCGAATGGATTCCCCGCTCTTGACCCTGGGGATGTTCATGGTAAGGAGGGGACAGAGACCCTTCAGGGCCTCGCCGAGTTTGAGTTTGGCATCGCAGGGCGAGGGAGCTATGATATGATCGCAATGTGAGACGAGCGGAAAATCGTCAATCACAGCGCATCCCGCTATCGACTTGGCGAGTGGACAGAGGTTCGGGTCCCCAAGGAAACTCTCGCCCAATCCCACAGTAGCGTGGTGTCCACATCCTAGGCGGAGCGGGAGACAGCCGGAGGCATCGATGATTTCTAGCGGGACAAAATGGCAGAAGGTTCCCACGACCTTGCCTCCTTCTTCCTTGAATTCCTGAATCTCCGCCGCCCGCCCATTATCGATTCTTGCCATCTCATCGAAATAGCTCATGGCCTTTGCTCTGTTTTCCAAAGAAACAAACTTCTCCAGTTCAGCCGAGATCTTCTCCCTTGTCTTTTCGATGATCTCGTTTCCACGACCGGCAACAAGGATTTCTATTCTTTCCCTTTCAGCCGACGTGGAAGTGGATTTGCTTGAATTCTCGGCGTTTGAACCCTTGCTGCGTTTTCTAAACAATCTCACAAGAATCTCTCCTAAATTTCGAAGTGTACCATGGACTTGGAACTCAGAATCTTCCTGTCCAGGAAAGTGGCGGACAGGCAATCGTCCTCTGGACAGCATTCCACGCACTTATAGCAATGCGTGCAATTGCGCTGAGTCACCAACTCCTTCACCTTTTCCTTGTAGACTTCTTGAATTCCCATTGGGCAGACCCTCGCGCAAACCCCGCAACTCGTGCATTTCGAGTTATCCTTATTGAGCCGGAATAGGGCCCGCCTGTGAAACAGTCCCTGCATAGCTCCAGCGGGGCAAATGTGGCACCAAAACCTTCTAATCTTGAAGGACATAGTCAGGAAGAAAATGGTCGTGAGAATCGAGAGCCAGGGCACCACAGTGTTTGGCGGGAGCAAACCAAGTGCGATTTGCGGGTAAACGTAGAGAGCCCTGTTGGGATCTAGCTGTTCGTACGGGATAGCAAGAGAGGTTCTAAACTCGTACAGGCCTAATCCTGGAATGCCCAAGCTGAGAGTATAGAAGATTATCAGGAAAAGGGCTAGATATTTGAGGGCATGAAGGGCCTGTCCGGCGGAACGTGGTAATCTGTAGTAGGAAATGCCGACCTTCCTGCGCAGAAGAGAAAGCAGATCTTGAGGCAAACCCAAAGGACAGAGCCACGCACACCAGACTCTCCCGAGCATGAGAACGAAGATAACGAATACGAAGAAAGGAAGAACCAGATCGGAATAGAAAGTCTTGAATTCTGCTGCCAAAGTGTCCTGAACTTTGTAAACGATAGAGTAGGTCGGTGCGTTGGCAAAGAACTTGGTTGTGGCATTCGGCAGATAGACATCTCTCACCAGGGGCGATTCCCCGAATGAGATTACGCCAAATATCATGCTGTTGACCAGAATAAGGCTTGCTATCTGAAAGACCAGTCTTTTCGTCCAAATCCTCTGTTCTCTTCTCAACGTTTCTACCTCATCTTGAGCAACTTCATCAGTGACCGGAACCCCCCAATGCGTTTACGATGAAATACATCCCCAGGATCATTATTAACAGAGCTGCGCCTACCCTAATGTGAAAAGCATATTTTCTCCACTGCCTCAAGAGATTGCCAGAAAGGAATCCAATAATCGGATATATCGTTGAAGCCGTTGCATACGCAAGAATCATAAGTATCGCCAGACCAAAGTCAACAGAAATGAGGAGGGGAACCAGAACCATGACCTTGAGACAGGGGGTAGCGCCTCTGGAAACCCCGAGAAGAAAAACGTATCCCAGTTTTGGCCTAGACTCAAATTCCTTGCAAGGACTTCCCCCATTTCCCATGACTTTTCTTTCATGTCTCATTCTATGCCTGGGCCTTCGCAAGAACGGGAAGTTTGAATGTACTTCATCTTTACTAGAACTTCTCAAGGTCTTCTGCAGAACAAAAACACCCATGGCAACGCTGAGAACTCCGAAAATAACCAGAAAATAGGTCGGCTTAAGACCACTCATCAGACCAAGTCCGATTATGGCAGATCCCAGAAGGACTAAGCCAAGATACCTCCCTGCAACGAAACTGACACCGCTTTTCTTGCCCTCAATGGTACAACCGAGAGAGAGAAGAGCGCAGATCCAGGAATTTCCCAGAGACCCGCCAATGGCAACGGCTACGATTATTTCCTCAATCACTTTGACTCCCTCCCTTTTTCGGTTGCGTTCTCCTTTCTCCCGCTGAAGTAGATGTTCACGCCCACAAGAAGTACGATTATGAGGACGGCGATTAGTATCTCAAGTGACCAACCAATGTAGTCACGCCCGCCCAGGGTGACCTCAATTGTGCGCTTTGTTCCGTCGAGGATGTATATGTGCGGGGCTGTGTAGGCACTCGTAAAGTCCCCCTTTCCCTGGTAGCCACCTTGAGCAGCAATTATCTCCACCTGGCCATCACTGTCAACATCACCCAGATCGATTCCAAGTATGTCTGACCCTAGGGGAGGACTCTTCCACTCCAGCTCGTGAGTGCTACCGTCAAAGATCCAAATGTAGCCCGCCATATTTCCTAGAACTATTTCTTTTACTCCATCAGCGTCGATATCACCCACATCAAGTCCGTAAGGCTTTGGACCTATGTTCTCGCTTTCCCAAACTCTTTCATAGGCTGGAGGAGTGCCCTCACCGCCCGTTCCCCGGTACCTGAATACAAAAAGAAAACCAGGACCATACCTGTAACCATTCGATGCCACAATTTCAAGATTGCCATCTCCATCGACATCCACCACTTGTATAGCTACCACATCACCATTCAGGTCCTCGCTCTGCCATTCTCGCGTGTAGTTGGAGCCATCAAACTGGTAGACATTCAGGTAGCCTTCGCCGGGCGTCTCTCCCAGGGATACACCAGTACCGAAAATAAGCTCATTGAAAGAGTCGCCGTCAATATCGGCAATCGCGACGCCCCTCATCCTGCTGGCATTTCCAGGTAAGAATTGGGTCTCCAACTCCCCAGTGTCCGCGGAATAGACATAGATGGCGCTCAAGGGATAGTCTATCTTGTAGCCAGTGCCAACAACTATCTCCCTCTCTCCATCATTGTCCACATCGCCAACGGCTATGCCGTGTGCGTCCCTGACTAGGCCTGTCATTTTGTACCTGACTTCAAGTGTGGTCCCATTGAAGACCTGAAGGGTTCCCTCACCGTCACCAGCCATGATCTCCTCCATACCCTCCCCATCGATGTCCGCGACATGTATTCCCCAGAGCCTTTCGCCGTAGGGACCCATGTGCTGAACCGCTCTGAACTCATCGCCCTTCCATTGGATTATGTTGAGATAACCCTCGTAGTTACCGAAGACGATTTCTTTGTTGCCGTCATCATCTAGATCGCAAATCCGAACAGAATTGAACCTCCCGGGAGAGCTTCCTAGGAAGGACTCATCGATTTCTATTCCAGCTGCGCTTGGAAGTTGAACTAGGAGGGCCAGCGTGACTATTAAGATCGATCTCTTTAACAGATTGCTTCACCTTCTTTCTCTTCTTCTGAGGAGTTTCGATATTCCAACGATTGCAGTCCAGGATGAGATTGCGACCACGATGAAGAACGTCACAACTCCAGGCATCCATGGGGGTATGAGGGGTGTGGGTTCTCTTTCACCCAAGCCAAAAGCATAGACCCTAATGGCAAAGTCCTTTCCGGAGGCGGTAGCAAGCATCTTTCCATTCGGAGACCACCTTGCAGACATTATGGCTCCTCCCACCTCCTTGTTCTCGTCGAGAGTCTTCATTACCGCACCATTAGTCGCATTCCGAATCATAACCATTACTTCGGATACACCTGACGTAACGACTATGTTTCTCTCTTCATGCCAATCCACCGAGCGAATGCAGTTTGGGGCTTCCCAGACATCAATCGATTCACCGCTAGTTGCGTTCCATTTCCTGATTTTGTAGTCCCTGCTGCCTGAAACCAGGACATCCTCATCTGGTGACCAATCCACAGAGAGAACCCCGCCAGCGTGGCCAGTGAAATTGACAATGTTCGTCCAATTGGTGGTTTCCCACATCTTCAGTGTTTTGTCGTCTGATGCCGATACCAGCCTTCTGCCATCAGAGGACCATTTGACTTCCAGGACACCATCTTCGTGGCCTGTGAGATTGGCGATTACGGCTCCTGTCTCGAAATCCCATATCTTAATCATGTTTTCAGGGATGTTATGGATATCAACCTTATCCGTCCCGGAGCCGGATGCCAAATATCTTCCATCACGGGAGAAGTGCAAGGTGAGAACGCTTCCCTTATGACCACTGAAAACCTGCTCCACCGTCCAGTTCGTTGTCTCGAAGATGTAGATTTCGGTATCATCTCCGCCCACCGCTAGGTATCTTCCATCGGGGGACCAAGCGCTTATTCGTGTTGGATAGTGATCGGGTATCTCACAAGTCTTGATTCCATCACAGCGCGTACGTATCTCAGATGTGTAGTTCTCATGCGAGCCGACTTTCACGATTCTCATTCCAGTCGTGGAATTCCATATCACGGTCGTGTTGTCAAAGAAAGTACTCGATATCATCGAGCCATCCGGAGACCATCTCACGGACCACATGGTGGCATTATGACCATCAGATCTTTCCCACATGAGGGAGAGGGTCTCAATTCCCTGGGCGGAAGAAATCTCTGGCAGAACTGTCATTGGTAGAAGAAGAAGCACGACCATACAGATTGCCGCAACAACCCTGGTAAACTGCCTCACTCTGAAGACCTCCTCTTTCTTCTTATTGTTATACCCGCGAAAATGAGAGCGTTGAGTAGCACAAGCACTATGATTGCGATGAGGAATGGCAGATATTTCTCCAATGAGAAGACGGTGCCGGAGACCGTTCCCTCATAGTCTTTAGCGGGGACGATGACGATGTCGATCGAGGATTGCACGTCCTCCATTCCGTATTTCGTAGCTCTACCGCTGATAGTGACAGTGGTGTTCTCGCTCACCTTTGGGGAGAGATACTTTACCCGCTGAATGCCATCGGCGAGAGTGCTCGCTCCCGATTGAGAGAGGACGCCTTCCGTAACAACAAATCGAATGAAAGCTCCCTCGACCGGCTCTCCCGCATATGTCACAAGAAACTCTATCACCATGAGCCTCTCAGATTGGATTTCGAGGAATTCGGGCACTATCTCAAGGGACATGCCAGGAGTAAGATCAGAAATGCCATACATGAACCCATCCGCGGCGCCGATGTATATTCTGCCACCCACCACTGTTGGAGATGAATAGGTCCCCGCCGGGAGCTTCAATTGCCAAACTACCTCCCCTGTTTTCTCATCTAGGACATAAACATATCCAACCGTGGAACTGAGACGCGAGCCCACAATCACCTTTCCATCGGCAACGGCTGGAGAGGACCCGCCCTCCCCTGCGGCGCCGCCATCGCGTGTCTCGAAACTCCAGAGGACATCGTCAGTGATGTTTCCATCTCCATCAGGGTCCTCAAGTGGGAGGGCGTACAGAAATCCGTCTGTCGAATGAACGAAGACACTGCCGTTGTGAATTGCCGGTGATGCGTACACATAGTTCCCTGTCTCGAACTTCCAGATGAGGTCACCCGTTTCAAGGTCCAGACAATAAGCGTTGTGGTCGTTGCTTCCTATGTAGACCTTGTCCTCAAATATTGCGGCACTAGTGTATTTCACGCTCTCGCCCGGCGATGGGCTGAGGGTGAAATTCCAAATCTTGCTTCCATCCTCGAGCGATACTCTATAGGCGTTGCCATCGTTGGACCCAATAATGACCGTCCCTTGAACTATGGCAGGGGTCCCGTAGATGCGCCAGCCCGTTTCGAACGGTGGAAGGGTTTCGATTCCCGTTTCAGCATCAAGGAAGTATAGATTACCATCCAAGGACCCGAAGACTATCGTCCCGTTCACATGCTTCGCTGAGGAATGGACATCGTTACCGGTCGGAAAGAGCCAGACAAGGTCACCAGTTTGACGGTCGATAGCATAGAAGTTATCGTCCGAGGATCCGATTAAGACTTTGTCGTCCAGAACAAGAGGAGTGGCCCAGACCTCACCTTCTGTCGTGAAGTTCCAAACCTCCTCTCCGGTGGAGATGTTCACAGCATAGACGCGACCGTAGTCGGAACCGAAGTAGAGGACATCGTCACTCACCACTGCAGAGGACCGAACTTGAAAGCGAGCGTTGAACATGGGGAAGGTTCGATTGGTTGATGGAACTCTTGAGATGGAGTATCCAGTGTTGTTTAGATTTCCCCGGAACTCAGACCATGAGCTAGTCGTGTCCGATCCTCGAACTCCATCACTAGAAGCATCCCCAAAGACGAGTATTGGTTGATTTGGCAACGAAGTGAAAAGGGTGACAAGTACGAACAGGATGGCGACCCTTCTTGTTCTCATATTCGTGTCCTCTGATAATCACTCTCAAGCTCTGCCCACGTGCGTCCTTGGAACACCTCTTGAACTCCTCCTAATCCAAACACATGTGTGGTTTTTTCTCCTATATGCTCTGGGACGATTGTCGGGTCTGCGTGTATCGCGTAGCATGTTGCCTATTTGAAACTTTTTGGCTTATTTCCAACCACTGATATCAACCTTTCTGAACTGGATTTCGATGTGGAGAATACTTCATTGATCTCTTCTAAGCGCCTCAGCAGGATGCAGACTTGCCGCCCTTCTTGCTGGCATCAATGTGGCCAGGAGCGAGACCAAGACAACAACCGTTATCACAGCAATTATGGCTATCCAAGGGATAGCAGCACCATAGCCGACAACACTGCCCTCGCCAAAGAAGGCGAAGGAAACGAGAAGCCCAGCCACAATGCCCACGACGGAACCTAGGGAGGCGATATAGAGGTTCTCCAACAGGAAGATTTCTGAGATTGTCGATCGTTGCAACCCCAGTGATTTCATGGTTCCTATCTCATGCCTCCTTTCCTCGACGGACCTCGATGAGAACGCCGCGAGGCCAAGGATGCCGATGAGAAGGCCAAACAACAGGAATGCCTGGAAGAGAGACATGTATGACCACTCTACCGAGAGGTTCTCCCTGACGACTTCATCCACAGGACGAGCGTCCATCCCGTATGCCTGCAGGGACGATTCTAGGTAAGGTACGAAAGTCGAGACATTGTCTGTCTTGAAGAGGAAGAGGTCGTACTCTGCAGTGGTCGGGTGAAGACCATCAAGATTGTCTTCTGAGATGAAAACCGAACCGGGGAAAATGGAGTTCTCAAGTATGCCGACAATGACAAGATCCCGCTCATTGCCATACTCATCGGTGATTTGGATGCGGTCACCGATATTCTTCTCCAGTATCCAAACAATCGTGTTGTAGTCACCAATCGCTGGAATGGAACCGTCCGCTCGGATATCATCGAGCTTCGACCAGATAGTAGATGGACTTCCCTTTGGCAGTTGGAATCTCAGCTTGCCTTCCTGAATGAAGGACCTATTCACACCTATCAGCTTTGGCGGGAGATTCCTCTTGAGATTTGAGCAACTACCGCCTGCTTGACCAAGCGTGAGGAACTGGATAACCGCAACATCCTCTGGAAAGTCACTCACGTTGTTTTTCACTCTTTCCTCTGGGCTGCCCAAGTCGAACCTCAGAGATATCGAACTCTCCCCAATAACATCGTAACCAGCACCTTGATGCTCGGTTATTTCTTCGATGTTCAACTGCTGACCAGAGATATTCACAGAGAGACCTAGGTAGGTGAAAATCACCACAGCGAAGAGGGAGATCGCGAGACATGTTCTCCTCACTCTCCTCGAGGGAGATAGAAGAGCCATCTTGGAAACTATTGGATATGATCTCGATTCAATGGGCAAGCTAGAGAGGAATGATCCAATGCTCTTCATGTTGGCAGAAAGCCATACCATGAGGGCAAGGATAATCACGAATCCGCTTGCGAAGAAAAGAAGGAAGGGCACGGATTCGGACGTTGAAACGAAGTAAACATCCACGAGGACAGTGTAGGCAATGCTCAGAATCATTCCTACGTGCAAGAGGATTCTCCTCATTGAGGCGCTCTTGCAAAGGAAGGGGGAGGAAAGCGCAAGAAGAACTGGACCGCCCAAGACCGCCAGGGATGCCACAGACTCATCCATTGGGAGCAAGAAATAGGACGCCGTGAGGACGGCTCCCAGAACTGTGAGCAGGCGGGGAAGGAATCCGCCTCTTTCTACGTCCTCAGCGATATCCAACTCCTTGAGCGTTTTCGCGAGAGGAACCCACGATGTCCAGTATGCAAAGATCGTGAACGCCAAGAGTGAAAGCAGAAAGCCTGCAGTATATCCGATTACAAGAGTCCCAAGCGTGAAGTGGAGTGAGACGGTCGTTCCCTCGACGATGTTGCTCCAGAAGGTATTCGTCAGCAGAATGCAGACCCGGGCGACAAGCAAGCCTGTGAGGATTCCTATAGCCGACGCTATGACTGAGAGAAATAGGGCTTCGAAAGAAAAAACCCTCGTTATCTGACCTCTGCTGTATCCGAGCGCCCCGAGTGTGGCGATCTCTCTCCTCCTGTCCTCGATGATGACACCCACAAGGCCAGCCAGAAGAATGATTCCAGCGATTATGGACATCGCACCGAAGGCGAGGAAGGTCTCGGTGAGAAGCTGCACCCCTTCAGCGGATTCTATGCCCTGTTGCTTGATGGCCGAGACAATGATGCCAGCGTCTCCCGCACTTATCGAGGAGTTGAGCTGCGATCTCATCCCGGAAAGTAGGAGCGGAAGATTGTCTCCTTTTATCTTGATCGTTGTCAGGCTGCCCAGGTCGTTCGACCACAACTGCTGCGCCTTGGTCAAAGTGATGTACGCTTTAGGTGTTCCTCCATATGCCAACCAGTAGTAAAGGTCGTCGAACGTCATCTCGCTCCTCATCTGGTCGCCGTCCATCCACGTTGGGTCCCAATCAGCACAGCTGGCTTTTCCGCTTATTCCCGGGAAAGGGGGCATTAAGTTCTCATCGTCCGCTTTTCCCGCAATGTCAACCACATGGGCAACGGTGAAAGTCGAATTCCGATAATTTGGAACGAAGGTCCTGCTGTAGACGGTATAGTTCAGCGTGATAATGTCACCAACTCCCGCTCCAAGCTTCTCAGATGTGTAGTTGGTGATAATTATCTCATCATCCTGCATTTCACCCATTATTTCCTGTCCAGTGAAGTTTTCAATAAAGGGTCCGAAATTATAGTCAATCAGCGGGTCGAGTCCAGTAACTGTTGAATACGGGACAGCCTTCCCCTCGAATGAAAGACTGTTGACAAAGTACGATGTCAATGGCGAGATAGTCTCAATTCCTGGAAGAGTGTCAGCGATTTCCTCCACGCGGGTCAAGTAGTCCGCATCGAAGAAAACGTTCTCATTCTCCAACCTCACGTAGTCAAAAGCATCAATGTGAAATCCAACATCCAGAAAGCCGACCGCTTCATCGAGAGCTTCCTGAAGTCCCTGAGTCGCCCTACTCGTGAGTTTCAGGCCCTCCCGCTCATCGCCCAGATTCGAGACTGCAATGGTGTTTATTTTGGACTCTGCGCCGATGAAGTTCTGCAAATAGCTGAGATTCACGAAGAGGTTCGCCGCCTTTTTACCGCCGGTCTCCAGATTGAGTCTTCCAAGACCAATGTCTCGAACGACTATTCTCACAGAGAGGTTCGCAGTCAATTGCTCGCTGAGGTTTGAGTAGATGCTTTCAACAGAGAACTCCGGATTCCGTATGCTGATGCTGACAACATCACCTCGATCCACTCCCAGCTCGTCCGCTAAATGCTGATTGACAATGGCTTCTCCTGGACTCAAAGCTCCGGTGAAGGTTTCACCCTCTACTGTCCTGAAGTTTCCGAAGTCGATGAATGAGTCGTTATATCCTATTATGTTCGCCTTTGACTGAATCAGACCAGTCGCTCTGGTTTTCACCGATCCCTTGAGGACGATCAGAGGAGCAATGGCATCCGTGACATCGGTCAAATCGGAATCGCTGGAAATGAGATCGAGGATAGATTCGTTGAAGAGCCCGCTGGAAGAGACGACCTCGTCCACCTCACCCAAGTTATCGTAGACGCCCTTGACGATTGCAAATCGCATCGAGTCTCCCACCGCCAGCGAGCCTGTGACGATTGAGGACCCAATGACCAGTGCCAGAACAGTTAGGGCGGTGAGTTTCTTCTTTCTGGAAAAGAAACGCAATGCGATCTTGAAAAGCCGCGGTGACCTGATGGCTAGCACAGAGATGACAGCGACTACAAATACGAGGATGGCCAAGGAAGAGACGATGGCGATATTCATTCTCTCGCCTAGCTCATGGATAATCATACGAAGTGCTACTTGAAATCTTGCAAGCCAATCTCATTCTGGCCCTGAATTTTGACTATTCCTCCAACGAATCCCTGATGGCGGAGTGAAAGGAGTGAGTAAGTAGTGTCTCCTTTCTTGATGTGACACATCCCCTCCTTTTCAAATGGGTAGTAAAGCGGAATAATGTTTGAACTATGAGAACGGAGACGTTCGCTCCACTAGAAAGGCTCGGTCAAGAGGT
>JBHIFI010000053.1:0-11921 GCA_046761005.1 Thermoplasmata archaeon | reverse complement strand
AAGTTGTCACACTCTTCTTTTCGAGTATGGTCTGTAGACTATGCTAACATCGCGCGACACAAGGCATCGTACTTCTGGTTGTCACACTCTTCTTTTCGAGTATGGTCTGTAGACCGGGTGTGTTTTCGGCTGCCAGACGCTAGAGGTCGAATCGTCTGCGCAGTAAAAGACGTTTCGGTCTGGTTGCTGAGAGAACCGAAGTGCTAAGTACACCCTTCACTCACAGCCCAATCGGTCTAGATTATCAGATGTTCTCTTTCGTCCGACTCCTTGCCTATGACGATGACGTTCTTGGCACATCTACTGCAAAGGTCGATAACATACACCTTGTCATCCTCCCCGAGTTCCATGTTCTCGACCTCATCGAGAATCTCCGCTTTCTCTCTAGTTTCAACTGTACCGGTGAAAACGCTCAGTTGCACTCTGCTCAAGCCATAGTATAGGAGTTTTCTCGCGAGACGAGATCTCAGATCGTTACTTTTGATGTCATATGCCACATACAACACTCTCAGGAGCTTCATCTACTCTGCCTACCTATATCTGAAGCCGACATACCTTTCGTCGTTTTCGATTGCTGAAGCCAGCCTTTTCGCTTCTTCGAGTATAATATCCAGAAACGATATCCTCATGCCATTGTATGTGTACCTGTCTTCAAACCTGGAATAGAGTGCCTCTAGGAAAGCCTTCTTCGCCAGCTCACAGAGATAACAACTTCCGTCTTCATTGAAATCGAAGTCCTCTGGGTGAAGCTGTTTCTTTACAATTTGCGTTATCGCGACTCTGTCAACAATGGGTTGCCTGAAGACTTCAGTCAAGTCAAAGCTCAGGGCAGGCCTATTTCTGTATGTGAGATGTACAACGCCCTCGTACGGGTTCAAACCTGCGAGAAGAAGACCATATTCCACTCTCGATTTAAGTACAGTGTACCCATAACCAAGCATGGAGTTCACAGGACACGGCGGTGGGTGTTTCTCCCTCTTTACAAACCCAAACTCGGGAGGTATTACCTCCTTCAATGCGCTGAAGTAGACGCGGGTCGCTTCTCCCTCGATCCCCGTAAGGACCTCCCTACTTTCAGCTTCTCTGACCATTGCTCTCACCTCCTTGAGCTTCATGATGTGCTCATCGAATGAGACTCTGGCTCTGTTTTTCGAGAGGGAGTAGAGAAATCTTGTCTTGTTGTATATGCTGCAACTTATGATTTCCCTGCCAAATTCCATCCTCCTCTCTTCGCTCATGAGAATTTGTTTTCTCCATAGCTCCGTTATGAAGTTTGAGTCCGCTCTGGCAACCCTGGCGAAAAATCTGTGACCCTTCCCTATGAAGACCAAGTCTACATTATTCTCAAGAAGGAGCGTCACAAGACCCGATGTGATGCTAGCGTCACCAGTGATAATCACCTGCTCTAGTTTGCGTGGAGTGAGTCGCACACTTCTCCCATCTTGCGAGACCTTTATGAGGCCCCTCTCACACCGCAGGTCCGCACCGAACCCAGACACGATAAGATTCCTTAAACGTTTCTCGATCATGTGAATAACATCCCTCTGAAATCAAAGACACCAGGGTAACTCTATTCGGTAGTTGGAAAGATCGCCCATACTGAATTTGCTGATCTTGCAGAACTTTGCCATAAGGTTCCTAGTCATTCGATGCATGTTCTCATAGTGTCCCTTCTTGACGACATTGATGCCGTGCTCTACGTAGGAGAGATTCCTTGCCTGGGCATGCTTGTCAAGATTCACCACATCCTTCTTGTCATGCACCAGTCCGTCACGCTTTGTCAGAAGCATGACGTAGCTTGCTACGAGCCCGCTTCTATCCGGCAAATCCTGCTTCTCGGGAGTTGTATCACCTCCGTGAACGTTTCTGATCTCTGCAGAAATGTGCCTGTACTCCTCAATCTCTTTCTTCGTGAACGCGCTAGCATCAACGCCATTAGTGTTTATGCCTATCAGGGCCAGCCTATGCTGTGCAAGGAGCTCACAACATCTGTATAATCGCAGAATAGCATCCTCGTACCTCTCGATTTCTGCCTTCCTCTCTGCTGAAGCGAGAAACGTGAAAGCAAGATGTTTGACCACGCAGTCATCCTTGAGCACATCGGGATAATAGCTTCTTGAATCTACCTCTGAGAGTTCCTTGAGTATTTCCACATGCTTCCTCAACCTCTCCATATCGACATCAAATTCCACATCCATACCCTCAAGCGTTGAGAGCGCCTTCTTGAGGGAACCGAGAGCATTACTAAGTTGAAAGGTCTCCCATTCATGATATGCCTTAGACGCGTAACAGAGAGCCTCAAAGACGACTTTTCTCGCAGGGTCTCTTGTTCGTTCCTTGGCTTTGCCGTAGAGTATAGTTGCAGTCGCAAAATCATATCTCCTAAATGCTTCTGCTGCAAGTTTTGAGGCGAGGTCCTGGGTTGTTTCGAAGGGGTTTCTCAACAGAGCCAGATATTCTTTGCTCGGAATAGGTATCCTTCTCTCTGCGTCGTATTCAGTGTAGTCATTGTAGAGTATGTCGAGTCCAAGGAATGCAGCGGCTATTGCTGCGCCGCCCGCCATTGCCTTTTTCCCACCAGTGATATCCACCGCCACCTTTTCGAACCTCCGCGAATACTTCTCAATGATATCGTAGACATCATCTGGGCTGTCTCCTCCAACAAGCTCCTTATCGATTTCTGCGACGCCCAAGCCCGATTCGTTCACGATTCTGTCTAGCTTCGTTTCCGTTTCTTTCGTGTAGATGAATACGGTTCTGTTCGCGTTCACGCATCCTATGCTCCTTATGAGCGGTTCTTCGGAGAATCCGACCAGAACTATGAGACAGTCGTAGGCGCCACCGAAGTCAGGTTCGAAGCGTTCTATGAACTCCCTTCTTACGGCGCGGTCGATCATCATCCTGGCATCTTTCTCAGCTTCCTGAAGAGATATGTATTCCTCACCTTCCTCATGTTCTCTCTTCTTGCTCTGAATCTTTAAAAGGTCATCCATCAGCTTGTCTATCTCGGACATGTCTCTCACAACATTGAGGTTACATCCAAGGCTGGGTCCTGCAAGTGGTACTTCCAGGCCCTCCTGAACTCGAAATGAACCCTATTGAGACGAGGGCTTCCGGTGGGACCTCTCCCCCTAGCCGCGGTTTTGCCTGTCAGGCGGTTCGTTTCTCTCAGTTTGTCGATGATTGTGCGTATCCATTGCTCCTCCATGTTGTCGAACACAATCCAGCACCTTAGTCTCGATCCCTTCGGAATGTGATCACCAGGAGGTATTTCGTCGGAAAAGGCTTCTGAGATAAGAACCTTTGATCGCTGATCTGTTGTCCCGAACACGCGATCCACGGTCTCCACATCCCATTTGAGTTTTGATTCATCGTACCCCATCACTCGAGGAGGTTTCCCACTAATTACAGGTGTCCTGCAACACAGATGCCTGAGGAAACCCTTAATCGTCGAGCCTGGAATTACGGGTCTGCCAGCACCCAAAACCATGGGTTCTTCTTTGCCCTTGAGGTAGAAGTCCGTGTCGCACACAGCCTCCGCCTCGCAAACAATACATCCCTCAAGCGCATCACTGCCCGCACCGGCATATGCCTCAAAGGAGTTGAAAGGTTGCTGTACTCTTGAGTTTGTGTCTAACCTCAGGAGGGGGCGCACATCACTCTCCCTCATTTCTTCCCGCTTGATTTTTATGCCATCGAGCAGAGTGCAACTCAATCTAGTTTCACTTAGAGAAACGAAGCCATGACCGCGGGAGACCCCTCCACCTATATGAGCCCGCTTGTATCTGAACTCATCTAGTGTACGGAGAAGAAGAGCGATTTCCTCTGCTCTCGCGTTTTCGACCTCTATGTGAAATTCGAATTCGACAGCCTGTGATATATTCTCTTGGTCTATCAGCCGTGTCTTGGGCTTGACCCATTTGTCCTGCACCGCAACCTCATAGAATTTTCCTGACTTCTTATAGGTCGTTGCAGCGTGGAGGCGTTCGTCCAACAGAAGGCCAGACTTGCCGGGGGAATCCCTGATTCTGACCTTTGCGGCAGCATTTTGGCTCCCAAAGAGAGCGTCGACCATGTTGGAATTTGCTCCGTGCGTGGTGAGAATGCGTCGTGCTGTCGACCTGAGAACACCCTTCAGGCTGGAGCCTGGAATGAACGGAAGATATTGTCCTCTGTCAGCATTGTACTGCAGTAGCACATCCACTGACGCTGTTGAGTATTCTGAACGCTGTGCACCGATGTGCAATGGCGATTCCAGGTGAAGGCAACCAGAGATTTCCCAGTGATTCTTGAAATACTCGAAGCTCACACATCATCACCCCGTGGATTAGCGATCGAGTCCATATACTGCTGCCAATCGCGAATGTACCTATCCCAGTCTCTTGTATCAAGCGGTTGTCCTTCCCTATTGGCCTTGACGTAATCCTCCTTTGTGAATTCACGCATGCCTGTGATACTAATCTCCACCTCGCCATAGCCACGCGAGCTTGCACCCCCGAGAGAGCTGTTTGTGGCGTTGAAAAAACCCAGAGTCGCTAGGAGCGCACCCAGCTTGGCGTACTGTTTGCCGCCGAGTCCTGGATTTTCAATCACAATCTTCCCACGGAATGTCACACCTTTTGGTACAACTTCGAGGTCGAACCTACCTCTTGGAGATGCCTTTCTGGTCTTGGGATCTATTCTCACGCCATCACGGACGAGCGTCTTGGTTGTTTGGCTCATAGCGTCCCTGACTTTAATGGAACTAGCATAGGATTCCTTCCCAATCGTCCCGCCAAAGAGTTCGGCAGTGCGTTCTTTTGCGGCTTTTTCATCACCATTCAGATGCGCTCTTAACAGTTTTTCTAGCTCGGACCGTAGTACGCCTTTTACGCTGGAACCTGGAACAATCGGATGGCCCCCAGAGTCCTTGAGCACAGGATTGTCCACAGATACGGGCGCGGTACTCTCTCGTGCACCGATGTGCATATCGCTCAAAGTCTTCACTTCATAGTCGAGTATTATGCGTCTGTCCAGAGTGCTGAACATATCCACCATACCTCTCACCTACCCTTCCTAGCTTTCTTTCGCCAATCCATAAGTCTTTCCAGATAGCCGGCGACTCGGGCCCTCTCGCCAACAAGCCCAAGCTCAACCTCTAACATTGTACGTAGCTCTCTCTCAGCTCTATCATCATTCTCAGCAATATTGAATACATTGCAGACGCTGTCGAGAGACCATATGGTGTAGCCAACCATATGCTCAATCACTTCACAGAACCTCTGAGGATTGTCACCGTACCTCTTTCTGATGTTGCGCATCTGATTCAAGAATGCGGTACACGTGTTGTTAAGATCAGATCGTGGCAGCATGTACTCGGCGAACTTGATCAGATGCAAGATGCGGTCCTCAGGTCTCTCTTTCTCCTGGATTGCGATGCTAAGTGACCTGAGTTTAGTGCGACTCCCACTCCCTAATCTATACTCGCTTTCCTTCTTGTCGTATGTCAAAGCCTTCTCATCTTTTGCGACGCCATTCAACACAATCTCCCAAGAGGCCACCAGGGCACTCCTCAACCCATCATCTTCCATGCCATATTACCTCCTTTTTCTCTTATATTCTCTCTTTAGATCCTCCCATGGTCTTTTCTCCTTTCTCACACCCTTTTCTCGGATACTCTCAACCCTCCTCTTCTTGCCACGAAGGGGGGGTATGGATCCAAACAGATCTGATATCCCGGTGACCATATCATCAAACCCCTCTGCCAGAAGGGCACACTGAACTCTCTGTTCTGCATTCTTACTAGGCGTACCCGCTACATAACCTACGTTCCACAGGAGGTAGCGAAATACGTCTCTTATCTCCTTTTCAGATTTGCCTTGGCATCTCCTAAGCAACTCCTTGCCAAACCTGTTGAGGTGGGGCTTTCGGTCTGCTTCCCGATAGCTCGATATGATTCCCTTTATTTTGTTCTCCCAATCCGCGCCCGCCAAAGAGGCACTCATCTCCCTTAGCTTCTTGTTGCTAAGAGGTTCGAGTTTCTTGCCTTTTCTCACGAGAGCATAGGGCGTGAGCTCCCAAGCAGTTCTACACGACCATTGAATACTCATTTCATCCCACCTCTCGCGTAAAGTAGACATCACCATGAATGTGATTCATCTCGCCGAGACCATAGACCTCGAGGAGCGCGGCAAGCTCGGGTTTCACGTCTACGTAAGCACTGCAACCTTGCTTGAGGGCCGGGACTAGCTTATCCACATAGGAGCGTTGCGTTATGCGCCAACCCCTTACATAGTCAACACCGATATGGGAACGTTTCAGGGTGAACTTGCATTCCACACCCTTCGTTTTCGCAAGCGAACAGATGTATCTATTCAACACATCTTCTTCCAATCCAACGAAGTACTTTCCATCCTTCCGGAGAACGGTGGGAGAGTTTAGAACCATGAGGGAGTTCTCATCGATTTCCTTGCTGCGTCTCCTCACATATTCCTCAACACTTTCATTCTGGTCGTGGAACTCGAACCTCACCATGCCGTAGCCCCTGGTTCGGAAGCCTCCGACTCCGTAGAAGATGCCTGCTTTCCAAAGGGAATCCTTGATGCTGTCTAGGTAGTCTTTCGGGACGACAGCCCGGAAATCGAATACGGTACCTGCAAGGATCGCCTCGACATTATATGGTGAAAGCTCCTCCTCGGCCGTGTACGTGGCGTGCCTTTCGGGATGGATTGGGCACTTAGTGCTTATGCTCTTGGCGACAGACGCCTCTGAATATACGCCATCACTGAAACTCTTCCAGAGGACAAACCCATCCTTCCTTGATCCCTCTTGGTAATCGTCAGGACAGCAGCTGTCTGAGTCTAGAATCCTCCCGCAGCGCTTGCACCATCTAATCGCTAAAGGTGAGGCAACGGAATCCGCCGGTAGGGAGGGTTTGAACCACATTCCTGGGTTCTTATCATCGCTAAGGCACAATTCCCTGAAAAGATTCTTTCCGTCCTGATGAAAAAGATAGTTGCCCAGCATACCCCTCAGAGTCCTAGCTGGGATGTAAGATAGTGTCGGTGAAAACGTTCCAATGGTGACCCCACTGCCAAGATGGAGGGGCTCAATAGCCGTTAGTCTGCCCGTCAGCAAGATCATCCTCTCACCTCGTCGAGAAAGGCTTGGAGATCGCAAGGCTCGAACTCTACCTCCACCTCGCCCAGGCCTCTAGAGCGCGAGCCACCAAAACCGTAATGGGAGGCGGAAATAAGTGAACCTTCCAGGATCGTCCTCTCATCATCGTTTAGTGAGGCACGGCTCAAGATATACCCAGTGAAAACAGTCCCAGAGGGCACAAACTTCTCTGAGTATAGCCCCCTCTCAACATGAGAACCTGTTGAGGGGTCTATCCTAACGTGAATCCTCTGTAGAATGGGCACTTCTTCTGCATGAGCATCGGTGAATCTAAGTAGAGGCTCTTGATACGATTCAGCTCCTTCTTGTTCTCCTGGACCAAAGAGCTTCAATATTGTATCCGTACGACCCCAGATGCGCTCAGCTTCAGAGCGCACAACTCCCTTGATGTGGGTCGCCGGGATAATAATCCTCCTCCTTCTCTCGAGGTTCTTATCCAAGTACTCCTCACGCAAGACATCAACAACAGCGCCTCTCGGTGTCCCAGTCGTGTGAAAACCTGTTTTGAGTGTTATACTCAATCGCCAGATTTCCAAGTCAATCCTCCCCCGGCTGGTCAATCCGCAACATTGGGACAATACTCCCAAGCACCTCCTTGAATTTGAGAGCATTTACGAGCTCCTTGACAACATATAGTCTGTCCTCACCGCTTTGCTCAGAGGCAGCAGCATTCATTATTGTCTCCTTCGACAGAGCCCTCCCATAGAGGTACTTGACGAAGTTTAGTCGCGCGCCAACATCGTCTTCTATATTGATGAGTAGCGAAATGAGGGAATGCCATTGGTCATTGGCGACCGCTCGTTCCACGAAGCGCTGAATCTTACTCAGTTTCTCATCATCGCGGGGGAGGATGAATGTGAATGATTTCTCGGAGGGCATACTGGATGTCACAACTGATAGGGAGAGAACTCCGATTGGAACATTAAGAAGTCTATGATCGTCCATGACTATCTCTTTGCGGAGTTTGCCTTTAGCCTCCTTCAAAAGGTTATGGGCCTTCTCTATCAGGAAGTAAACCGGAAACTTGTAGTTGGCCATGGCTATTCCTGCAGAGAATGTGACAGTGGGCTTCTCTACGAATCCGTTAACCCGCTCGAAGAGGAACTCCTTGGCAACCTCTTCAACGAAGTGTCTTGTAAAATGAACCGCACCACGGGCATTCATTATGAGCAGAATATCATCCCCGCCAGCATAGACCTTCTGAAATCCGAAGAACTCCTCGCCATTCCCCAGCATGCGCATGAATAGATGACTGCATTTTCTTCTCACGTCTTCAATCGACTTGTCTAGCAATCGACTGAATCCTTTGGAAAACGTGTCACTCTTGAAAGTATACTCAGCCGGTGTACGTGTCTGGGCGAACATCTGCCCTATCATGTTGCCATCAAGCATCACAACCGCGATGTTGTCTCCAACCTCCTCCAGTGTGTGGGGTTCACCTGGTTCCCCGCCGAGCTGCCTCCCCCTTTCCAGTTTCACAGAGCAGACCCTACAGACCTTTACCGCCTCATCAATGTCTGGGTAATTCACCTCACCCTTATCCCTCGAACAATGAGGGCATATATCACGGCTCTTCGTAGGTGTGACAGCATCCAGCATCACTGGTTTGTTCTTCTCGTCTTCAATCTTGTGGAATAGGCGTGTCAGACAATCTCCGAAGTCATCTGCTATATTCTGAAGGTCCTCCACAGAGGAGGATATCGCCGCCCTAAGACCTCCTCCAGTCTTCTTCGCAATCGCCTCCTGAATTTCATCCTTTAGCCTCTCGGCGAGCTCTTCGTCTGGTGGTAGGAACGCGATAAGGTTGCCGCCTCCTCTAAAGAGAACTACTTCTGGAGAGAGGTAATTCGCCACGATTTCTTCGGCATCCTTCAAGACATCCTCAATGAGAAAGCTTCCACCGCGAAGGGCAGGGAGTTTCTTGGAACCGCCTACGAACGACTGAATCCCTTGGATATCCATGGCAAAGAGACGTAAGCGTCCCTTCAATGCATGATGGGGTCCCAGGCTAACAATGGGACCGCCATTAATGACCTCATCAAAGAATGGCATGACCTGATTCGGGGCCTTCGTCTTAGAGGGAATCAGCGAAACCTCAATGGATTCTCTTCTTCCCAGGACAATCTCTTGTTTCTTACAAGAAAAGTCGCACCTGTCATCGAATCTTAGAATATGGGGAAACAGGGAATCCGTTGAAGATATCTTCACCTTACACCTTTTTCCAGCGGTGAATTCGTCTTTCGTTAGAGTTAGACCACTAATGTTCACCTCGTAGGCTCTATCCGTGGCAGATGCGATAGAGTCAGCCAACGAGAGAAGCCGCTCGTCGTCTGCACTCGCTTGGTATTCTCCATACCATGATGCCGAGTGATGCTTAGTACTGATCCTTTTCAGGTGATGCTTCTGATTCCTGTCAAGCGCCTGCACATTCTCCAGAAGAGCCTTCAGAAATGCATCTGTCTTTTCCACATGTTTCTTTCCCTTGCCTAATGCAACCAACTTTCCCATATCATGAAGTAGAGCAGCAGCCCTCGTCATCTGCAACTTGCCTCTGTCATATCCTTGGTGGTATGCTAGAGCCACAACAACACCAGCAGTATTCTTGAGATGATGAAAAAGAGAGCACACTGGCAGTCTGCTATCCGCACAGAGTTCTCTCAAATCACTGCTCTCCTTCACGACTTCCCACACGACATCCGCGAACCCAGCCATATCTTGCTCCCTAATCCTCGCGGATCTCTGACCGATTTCCGTTCGAATTTCCTCGAGTATCTCCCCACCGCTCTTGTCTATCGTCTCTCTCTTTTTTGTGAACCAGTTCACAACAGCAACATTCTCAATTGTCAATAGACCTCACCTCAATCTTTCCGAAACCATAGCTGACCCATCGACCCACCTGGATTACCTGGGAGAGACTCAACACTTTCCTCATCTCAGCTGTCATCTTGGTCGCACACACTTTCATTCTCCCAGTTATTCCTGATTGCGGTATGGTCCTACCCATTCTTATCCTGTGTTTCCACATGAAGGGCTTGATATCGAGCGATAGCACCTCGGCATCAGCTCTCCTGGTGGAATCGCATACCCGTATCGGATAGCATTTCTTCATGTAGTACTTGGCAAACTTGTTACATCCTCGAACGAGCGCAGCAATCACATCAGCCAATGTGGGCGCTAGCCGTCGCCTGCCATCAGACATCAACGCAGTTGGAGTGAGAAACTCAACCTCGATCTCTCTTCCGAGTTGGGAGACAACGATATTTCTCTCCTCGTAAGAGATGCGCTTGACTCTGCACTCCACCCCACCTAGATTCCCTTCGACTCTTGAGCCCAAGAGATCGACGACTCGCCTCGCAAACTTCTTGCCGTAACCCATTAGATTCAACCTGACCCTTATAGTTCTTCCGTCGTGCGAAGTACTCAGGAAATAGGGACGGACATCCACATAGGGATTTCTTACCAGAAGGCCCCATACCTCAGGGTCTGCATGTAGAGTGTTGCTAAGCCATCCCCTAGCAATCGGGCCATAATAGGGAAGGAGAGCATCGGTCACCTGCTCTACAACAACCTCAAGTGAGTAGTAAGAAGAGAGAATAAACCTGTTCAGGCCTATGCACCTCACCCCAAGTCCGAGCATTCTATAGTTCTCGCGGAGAACACTCCTCTATCGACCAGTTACGTTTTCTTGTGTGGAAATGTGCTTCGTCTATCCTTGCCATTTTGCGCGATCTAGGCACCGGCGTGGGGGGGTAGTGCCTGTACCCCTGATAAGCGTGCATAAACCTCGCGAGGTCGCCGTCTGCGAACTTGAGCTTCCCGTAGAGCATGGATGCGAGGCCGTATTGGTAGTCGTATGGTAGCGGCTTGCTAGACAGCTTCCTTATCAGGATTCTTGCTCTCATGCTCCTCCCCTTGCCGAGAATGAGAAGTGTACTATCCCTCGCGGCGTTAACTGCGCGTCCTTATAAAAACCTAACGAAAATCAGTCTGAAACCGGCTCAAACCGTAGGAACGTGAGTGTCCAGCCTCATTGCCCGCTCTCGCCCACGAGAGTCCAGGAATCCCAGAGCCTCTCATGGAGCCCCCGCCCCGCTCAATCCTCCGTCTTCAATCGCACCTCGATTTTCTCCGGTCTGGATTTGAAGGCGCTTTTCTGAACGTAGAGCGTTCCAACGATGGGATTCTCCGACTCCTCCTGGAACCTGTAGGTTCTCTTCGTGTCCCTCTCATACCTGAACGTAAGGGTCACTTCCATTCTCTCACCTCCGGTGGGAAATGGAGTTAGGAATCTTGATACTTTCCGTCATCCTCCTGCAGGAGCTTGCGCAGCTTTCATTTCGGTCCAGCCGTATTTGCGTGGTTGGCCCTACGTCATTGGCATTTCCGCCGTTGGCCTGAAGATCACAAGGACCGAAACGAACGGACCCTGCCTTTGCTCTTGTCCCGGGCCGATACAGGTCTGATGCTTGCGCCCTTCCGATGTGCTGATAGCGACACAAAGGAGCCGATGGCAGTGGCACGATGGCCTTCTTGAAGGGACCCCTGATACGGAGCCCGCCAATGAGAACGAGAGACCACTTTCTAGCGCTCGCCTCGCGATCAACCTGACCAGGGTAATGCATCCGCAAGTCTGCAGTCAGACCCTTCACCCTCAGACCCTTTCGTGGATGATAGGTCTGCACCTCGTTGGTGAAGACATGCTTTCGGAGGCGATTTACCCGCCGCTCATCAGTCTCCTGACGCTTTCCGTGAGATGCGGAACC
>JBHIFI010000052.1:0-12335 GCA_046761005.1 Thermoplasmata archaeon | reverse complement strand
CGAACTCCAGCTTACAGGATATCAACCGTTAACCTAGATTTTTCCATGTTCAACGAAACACTTAAGCCTCATGAAAACAATAAATGCAAATAACCAGGGGGGGTCAAGGACGGCAAATCTCTTCTATAGCATAGACGAGTCAAATGCAACCCTATTGCTCAGAAAGATAATGTGGAACCTGGTCTTGCTCAACGTTGGACTCCTCGTTACTTTTGTGCTTGTTCAACACGCGATGTTTTACTCCTTTCCTCCGGACATAAACAGATTCATTTGGGTGAATCGTGAGGTATACATTATCGGCAGCATTTCCTTTTTGGCCCTCGTGAAAAGTGTGAACCTGATATGCAGGAAAGCCTGATCCTAGTAGTTATAAATCATCAGTTATTCGCACTGGGTCGAAAGGTTCCCAGGCCGCTTGTCCTTCAGCCCATAATAGAGGAGGTCTTCATTTGCCAAAGAAGGTTATTTCTGGTTCCGAACTTTGTCCTCTCACGTGGACCTGCATCTCTTTCCTGGTGACCATATAAGGTGAACGAGGTGCTTCCTATCGATTCTTTTCGGTTGCCAAATTTGTCATATGCTCAACTAGGAGAACGACTACCTATCTTGGCCTTGAGTTCTCGATTGCTTCCCCGCAAGGTTCAGAACACCTCAATGATATCTGGATTCGGAATGGGTCGGACGGACCCACATTTTGCACCTCTCATATGTTCTGCTGGAGCGAGATCAGGCATAGAAGAAATGCAGAGAGATGGAGAAAGTTGCTTTTGAAGAAAGTCACCCTCTTTGATTTGCCAGGTAGTAGTAAACTTCTAGGGCCACGACCCAAAGGAAACCCTTTCGATTTTTGCTCACAGATTTCACGTGCTCTTGCTATTATTGCCCCGCGGAATATATCCTCTGCATATGCACACGGACGCTGCTTCATTGCAGAGATAGTTTCTGTTATCAGACATGATAATATTGCGACAAAGCTTAAGAACTTCATGCTTGAAGAGGAGAATCGTGGCAAACAACGATCTCACACTGAAGTTCGCAGATTCTCAATCCGAAAGTCACAAGTCGGATGAACTACATATCCGTGCGATACAAAACATCGGCTCACAGGTCAATTCAGTCCCCCTATTCTGCCCCTTGGCCGGAAGACACATCATTGGGAAGGAAGCGGATTGAATGACTTTGAGCATAGGTAGACCCTGTAAAAGGCGGTCTCGGACAAATCTCCCATCATCGAATTCCGCCTCATCGGGCAAACGAATCATTTCTACATCAAAGGGAAAAAAAGTCAAATCTTCACAAGCTTATCTTAATTCCGGAGTCAACCTCGCAAATGAAACGAATAGACCCCACAGGAGGGGTTTGGCGAGAAAGTTTCCCCTGAGACTCTTCAAGAAGAAAGAAACCATCATTTGGAACAGAAGGTTCAGTCCCCCATCCAACCGATCAGGAAGAAACAGAGGACGCGCCGATGAAAGAATGAATGGAGGTTTTCACAACAGAACTGATGGTCTAGCGAAGGGCAGAATAGATGGCCAAAAAAACAGCAGGCTCAATGGTCGCATTAATGGCCGCGTAAATGGAAGAAGAAATGGACAGATTGATGCAAGAACCAACGGTCGTATCAATGGAGCACTAAGGCCCAATGGGAAACGCCTCCCGAAGAGAGGAACGTTGAGAAGATATGCCACAATTAGCCTTTCTTTAGCGATTCTCTTCGTCACGATTGCAGCATTGATTCCAGAAACTCCGCCCGGCCTCCCCACTTCGATTAGGATAGATGGTAATTTCTCTGACTGGAAGAAAGTTCCCAAATATACTCAAGGATCCGTAACAACTGATCCTAATGTTGACATAAGCGAGTTCGGTCTCAAAAGCGAAAATGACTACCTTTCATTTTACGTACGCGTAAGGGGAAGCATCCTCGGAGACGCTGTGGGTTTAGATTCCCTCTACATCTTCATTGACTTAGACGGAAATCCGGAGACGGGCTATCGCGCAATGGGTGTTGGTGCAGAAAGGCTAATTCAAATTGTCGGATCAAACGGATCGATAAGCTTCAGGAGGGTGTCTAGTTTTCAAGGAGTCAACCCCTACAACTGGAGTGCCTGGCAGTCAGTCGGGACTCCTATGGCGGCCCTGGCGGAAAAGAGCATTGAAGTCCAGCTTGGTCCTCACTTCGTTGAGTCGATCTCGGAGAGTTTCCTGGTTAGGGTCTATATGGACAACTATGATGGCAGGTCTTCGTGGTCTGAAGTGTCTTTCGGCCCCCGATTTGGTGCACTCAAAGTCACTCAGGTCGGACTGTTAGGAAAAAAGGTCTTGAAGGAGTCCACACCAAGCATACTCGAGCTAAGATTCAGAGCCTTTGGACCAAGCATCGAAGTGGAAGGCCTGAACTTCGATAAGATTGGAAATTTCACTCTCAGTCCCATCCAACCCTTCGTGGTCCCTGCTGACACCATGATAAGGAAATATGTTTCTGTCGATTCGCAGACGATTGTTCCAGGAGAATTCGTAGAGGTTTCTCTGGAATCAGTGGATGCTGACGCTCCCGTCACGATAGTCGGCAAGGGACAAAGGACATACGCTGTAACCAAGCCCTCGGAGAAGAAGGTTGACGGCTATTTTGGGGACTGGGAAGATGAGATAGTGACCGATGTTGATACAGAACTGCTGGAGAACGCGAACATCGACATAAACGGCTATTCAACAAATCTCTCCGACCAAAATGTCTTTGCGTTCCTATCTGTGAAGGGCGAGATTTTGGGAGGGCTGTTCATTCCAGAAAAGAAGGTGAAAGTGTCACCAGGACCGCCAGGCGAGCCCGCGCCGCCTCAGATAACCCCCAAAGTGGAGGGGCAGGATTCAACATTCATCTACATAGACACCAACTCATCAGATCTCCAAGGTCGTCGGGTCAGTGGGCTGTTGGCAGATTTCATGATCAGGATCACAGGCATTGGCGGGAGAATTACATCCAAGAGAGTTTTCGAATGGGATGGAACCTGGAAAAATATCGGTCCGGTAGAAGCCGAGGCGGGAGACAGAGAGCTTGAGGTTTCGGTTCCCCTGGCCCGCCTGGGAGAGCTCAACAACTCGAGGGTACATTTCAAAACGACCGATTGGTCACTTTCATATGATGAGGCCTGGAGCAACACAACGTGGTCAACGAGAACGGGATCAAGGAGCATTTACGTGATTGAAAGCACGACTTCATCCTCTTCCACCACAGCTTTTTCGCAACAAAGAAAAGTCGTGTATGATGGTACATACTACTGGGCATTCTACTACGACGGAGATGAAGGAAAAACGATGTATGAGTACAGCTCCACGGGCGAAAGCTGGACAAATACGCCCGTCTCAGCATTCTCCACGACTGGAGTAAATTATGTCTCCGTCTGGCTCGACAGCAGCAATTCCACAATATTCATTGTTGGAGACACCTCTGCAAGCGATGCGACTGTGATAGTGAGAAAGGGAACTATCTCGGGAACGAGTATCTCTTGGGGCAGTGAGTATACTGTCACGGTTTCGGGCAGTAACCTTGGAAGCAAGGTCGCTTTCTTTTCAAGGAGCTCTACTGGGTACCTATGGATAGCCTCCTCCTGCAAAGAAACGAACTACAATGTTGCAGCCGTCAGGTCGACGAACACCGATGATGTGTCCGAATGGGATACGCGAACTGTATTGCGCACGAGTGGCGACGTTTCGAACAACTATGTCTATCCCGAGATCCTTCCTCTTTCTGGAGGGGACATGTATGCCGTTTGGTACGCGGATGGAAACATCGAGGGAAGGGGTTATGACGCAGGAACCTCGTTGTGGGAAACCAGTGAAACCAGTATAGCCACAACTGCTGGAAGTAAGGACAAGATGGGCCCGTCCGTTGTTGCAGATTCCTCACAAACACTTCACCTGATCTATTCCGATTCTAGCGGGTACATCCAGTACAAGTACAAGGAAACATCGGGTTCTTGGACGGACGGTTCATCTGATCCAGAGACAAGCAATCAGTACAATTTCTATCCAACACTTAGCCTTCTCACAACGAACGACAATCTTTATGCCTTTTACATTAGAGCGAACCAGATATACTGCAAGGTATGGGATGGCAGCTCATGGTTAGAGGTCACTCTGACATCGGACACGAATACGAAAACGCACCTCACCTCAACCTACTCTAGCTCCGATGCTTCCAAACTTCCATGGATATGGAGACAAGAGACTTTGGACTACGATATTACTTTCGAGAGGATACCAGAATTTGACCATGTACTCTTGCCAATAGCATTCGTCGGGCTAGTTCCCATTATGAAAAGATTGTCTCGATCGGAAAGGAAGCGACCGAGGGCCTGAGGATTCTGACGGTCAGTTGTTTGTTCCAGAGATTGGCCTGACTCCTTCTAGTATGAGTGCAATCCGGAGTAGCGAGTGCTTATTTTCTGTGTGATTTCAGAGAGAAATAGCAATGATATTCCGAAGATCTGGATGATGACTCCTAAGAGCACAGCTAGTCTATTCACACTTCCAAATTCATCAAAAGCCTGACCCACTATCGGAACTCTCAGAATATCGTGAAGCCATGAGAACCCTGCGAACCCTACAACACCGACGATTATTAGTATCAATCCTAGACGCCAGCAGAGGTTTCCTTTTTTCCGTCTGCCGGCAATCGTCTCTGTTTCGGGTTCAGACTTGCTGGTGAGAACGGCATCTGTATCGAGCAAGTCTATGTCCAATTCGTCAATCTCTCTAGATATCGCTTCCACTGATAGATCCGGGGTTTTCACAGGGTCACTAGGCTCAGAGTTTAGCTTCTTGATTCCCGCGGGAGTTAGCCTGTATAGAATTAGGGCCGATTCTTTGTTGCCTCTTGGATATACGATCTTCGAAGGCTTGACAAGGTATTCTTTTGTTAATTTCTTCAAGGCCGCTGTTACCATGGAACTCTCCACTCGAATGCTCGCAGCAAGTCTCTCCTGGGTCTTCATTCCCATATTGAGCTCCTCAAGGATTCTATGTTCGATCTCTTTAGGGCTCACGACTAAACCTCTCAATCCTTTTTCTCTACCATATAGTTCAGTCATTGACCATTCTCCCCTATAATTCTGGCTCCATTCGTTTTGATGATGATCACTCTCTAAATGTGGCCGACCTCACCTTCCATGTTCTAATCAAAAAGACTTGAGCTGTAATAAGTCTTCCTAGACGCTTATCATAGTTGATAAACGCATTGCGGGGATTTGCGTCAGAACTATGATGTATCTGTCCATTCCGCACCAAGTAGACTATGACTGATCCAAAAACTGTGCTTATGGCAAGAGATGCTCACTCTTTTTTCATACACTCGACCCTTTCTTTCCTTTTTATCATGTGTTCAATCCTGTGGCAGGAATAGTTGCAGGACCGGACAGAACATATCCGAGATGGATGTTGGTGATATATTCCGTTATCTACCATGATAATCTGTTAGAAATTAATTTATATCTTGGAGTGTAAGGTGGAACGCTTCCAGAAAGGTGGGCTTTGGGACTATGACAAGAGGACCATGTTGGTGCAAGATGTCGCGTCGGGAAATCTATTTTGACTGCTCCCGCATATGTCATCATCACCCCGGTGAAATTTGGCCCCCTCTTGACAAGAAAAGAGTACATCTTCGCCACTTGGCTCATGCAGTCTCAAAGACGACGATATATTCCATCGGAGCAGTGTCACATTCCGATGGAATTTCCCCCGCCTTCTGCCATCGTGAGAGCGGCAAGACGGCATCTGAAATTCCAGAGAATGTCTTGTCGTTCTCTCAGTTTTTGCAGAAACAACGATTGGCATTTGAAAATATGTTTCCTTCCTTTGTAGAAGGGGCAGATTACCATCCTAGAAGGTGATTGGTGTGCTTGATGATGATCCTGAAAAGCCAAGAATAGAGCATTTCCCTTCCAGAAAAAGCGCTGAAGATGATTTCGGGAATGCAAGGCTCACAAGATCCCTTGAAATGAGAATTGGGATTCTCAATGGAGAAAATGCATTCCAAGCAACTAGTCGGGATGCGAAGTTCGCAAGAACACAGACTCCCGAGACAAGCCATAAGATACTCCTTCTCGGACTTGCTTTCTATGCAATCGCAATCGCATCGCTTCCGCTTCTTGGTGGTGAGAACACTGTCGCATTCTTCTTTGCATTCTTGGGCATATTTCTGACCGTGGTGGGCGATTTTCTAAGGAGAAAGACCTCAGGTAGAGGTTAACCAAAGTACGAGCCAGAGAAAGCAGAATTAGTCACCCATCCATATTGAGCACATTCTCCGAGGGACTTGAGGGGTTACGTTTTTTCAGTTACTATTGCCAAGAGTTTCCTAACGAGTGGGCTATAACTATGATTCTTCACAACAGATGTTTGCTCAACAGCGAAGAGAAGCCTTTCAGGGGCTTCCCAGAAGTATTCATGTTCCTTGTAAGCCTCGGAAAGCTCATGGAATCTTCTCTTGTAGTCGTCGAAATCCCTAAAGGCACTGACTGCTACTATCTTTCTGGGATCATACACGCAGAAAAATGCGGGTCCCAGCAACCTCATAATTTTGGGGAGATTGTACTTCAGCGCTACTGAGGACCTCGGATGAAACCTCGCGCAAGTGACTACGAAGAGCTTGATACCGATTCTTGACAGGTCTGGTATCCGTATCCTTTCAATTATTCTTCTCTCTCGAAACTTCCTCCGTGCTCTACCCACCGTCATTCGAGAAACATTCAGTCTGTTGGAATGTTCCGTGTCGTTTGAATCAGGCCTTTCCACAAGACTAGAGAGGACAAGAGATTCCTTTTTCCCTAGCTTAATGGGTCTCCTTTTGAAGAAGGTCTTCCTAACTTCCTCACTCTCCTTATCTTCAAATAGGACATCAAGAAGGGGGGTGAAGTCGAAATATCGGTAGACCTCGCTCGTCTCCAATGGAAATGCCAGCACTTTCACGGGTTCCTCAATGAATCCCTGGGATTGATATCGTTCCTCGATCGAAAGGATATTGCGCATGGCATGTGTGTAATCTGGAGAGATCTGTATCATAAAATCCTGGCCAGGTTCCATAAAACTGTAAACAATTTCGCTATTCTCAAGCAGATCTGAGATGCTCGAGACTCTGTCCTCCAGGGCGGGATAAGAAACAAGAGATCCCATGGAGATCACCATGACCCCGCATCCGATAGCGGCGAAGTCAGGAACTTCAACCGACTGCAGAAAATCGTTCTCAAAAAGCTTTCTACGTATCGCAGTAACTGTCGGAGATTTCATTCCCAGTTTCGAAGCCAATTCCTTATCAGATAGTAGAGGATAGCGAACGAGTCCGAGCAAAACACGGGCATCACTTTTTTTCAGTACTCCTTGCGCCATCGAACATCGTTAGAGAAGAGGCATATTTATCCGTTGCGGCGTAATATCTCTCCTGATGCCATTCATATGATTCATATGTCTCGATATCTTGAACATTAGCCGATAATCTTTATAAGAGAAAACACCGGGCTCACCCTTTTCGGCTCAGTTTCTTGATCAATACGTTCATCATTTTGATCGCCGAGAGAAGGAATCTTGAGTGTTCTCAAAACGAGTAGCAGCTACGAGGAAGTATGACTCAGAGCAATATACCAAGAATCTTTCTGAAGTCACATTATTCGCGAATTGGGCGGAAAAAGCCGAATTGCGGAATACGTCCTGGAGAAACTATTTTCCTGAGAACCCAGGGCAGTTCAGAAACCTTGGGTGGTCATTGTTCCACCGTTCCATCCCGCTACTTTTTCAGAGGAACGTTTGCAGGAATGCTCTAAGCACTCTTCACTGGAACTTCTGCTGAAGCTATTGAAACGAAATGCCAATCAAGATTATTATTGCGCATTGACGGCAAACAGCTACCCGATACTTAGCACTAAATAGCCTCGGCAATTCAACCCCTGCCGATTTAAGCCATATACCGTCTCGGGTACACCAAAAGGATGAGAATAATCATGCTTCTTCCGGACGTAATGAAACTCAGGTTTCTCAGAGGAGTATGGACCTACTTCAGAGAAGAAGAAATGTTCCAGGAATATCTGTCAGAAACTCGGGGTTCGCGGGAATGCGGTTTTAGAGGGATTGAGAATCGCCTTGTCCTTTTTGTCAAAATTGTCACGTCCTTTTCTCAGACACTAGACTATTCTAGCATTTGGACTAGATTACTTTAATACACAGATTCTTTGCAGAAGAATAGCACTCCCGCAAAAGCATATTTATAGTGGATTAAATATCCGTCAAGAAGTTGGCAACAGAAGGCGCTCTTGTCTTTGATACAACCTACAGAAGGGTGCAAAAAAATGAAGAGAAAAGAGAAGAAAGTACAATCGATGAGGATGAGCCCACTTGATTCTGTCAGACCATTAGGTACAAAAGCAAGGAACATTCTTCTTTTGGTTACGGACTACCAAATCTACCAGGATTTCGCTGAATGGGTGATAATGTCTGTGAAAGCAGAGGGTCAACCCATACTTCATGTGATGTTTGATGATAGGATTTCTCCCATCATTGAAGGATCGGAAGGAATTCTCGAAGTGCTCGACATCGCACATGTTTGCGGGTGTGAGAATGAGATAGAGATGACAAAGAAAACTCTTGACGCCCTCTCGAGGATGGAGGGATACCACAGAATCTTTTTCGATCCCCTATCACCGTTCTCACAGCTATTTTCAGAAGACTCCGCTCCTGTGCATATTCTGAAGGAGCTTGCCCCTTTTCTTGAACGGCGAAAAACCCTTGCTTACTTTTGCATGGCCATGGATTCCCACAAGAACGATACGATCGCTCAATCCAAGGATGTCGTGGATGTGTGTCTTCAAGTCACACGACAGGATGAAGCGATACTGGTCCAACCCATAAAGGCAAGAGGGATCTATACGAGGGATTTTTTCTTGCCACGTGTCTACAAATCTTGGCCCATAACTGAAAAAGCCAAGCTCGTCTCGGCCTTCAATCATACCATGAAACAGCTGTAGGTATTGATTGAAACCAACCCTCCTACAGTGCCATGGACGTCCCCCGGACGAGGCGTTTGAAACCGCTAATGCGGCTCTTGAGGCATCAAGAGGATTTTCTCATTTGGGCTACGGAGGGTGACCTGGACTTTGTGTTTGTTTTCCATTGCGACTATCCTAACCTTTCTTATGTTTACGTAAAAGAAATCGTTGAGCGTCCTTTTCTTTCTATGCATCGCAAAATCAAGACACGCGAAGTTCAGCTCTCTAGCCAAGCATATGACCGTGCATATCTGTTTACCAGTGCGAGGGTGGGAACTAACGTGAAGAGACTCGAACTCCCGACCTGCTGATTTCGAGTCGCTTCGGTCGAGAGAACTCCTTAGAGTATTGAGAGACTGGTGACACGGGGATACATAAAAGACGAGGATTATGCGTTGTATGGGATTTTCGAATCATTGAGGGCATACCATATAGCTTTAAATACTGAATATGGAATACTTCACTTACATGCGAGAATCTATACTACTGGAACTCCGTCAATCCCTCTTGACCCGCAGCCCCTTGCCTGCTCTTCCGGAGTCTGTCTGGAAGAGAACCGGGGCCCTGAACACATGGGGTACGAACGCCATCGAGGGTAATACGTTGACGTGGCGGGACGTCGAGAGGGTCCTATTGGAACAGCGTAGTGTGGGAAACCGCCCTATCGCAGATGTGCTAGAGACACTGCAACACGAGGCGGCATTTCGAGGTTTGATCCAACGGCTCGATGCCCCAATCCGGTTGCAGACGGTCTTGGAGCTTCACGAGACGGTCTTCCGAGGGATCTATCCCGATGCCGGCCAGTGGAGACGAGTGAGTGTCCAGATTACTGGCTCAAGGCATACCCCACCAAGAGCGGAGAAAGTAGTTACGGCAATAGCCTCGTGGGAGGAGGAGTACGCCGAGCGCGACCTGGCAGGCGAATCAGCGTTCGGTCTTGCGTCTTGGATGCACCACCGTTTTGAGGCGATTCACCCTTTCACCGATGGCAACGGACGTATCGGAAGGCTTCTCCTCAACATGCACTTTCTCAAACACAGTTGGCCACCAGTGCATGTGTTACCGCCCCATAGGAGTCGATATATTCACGCCCTTGAATTGGGGCATTCGGGGGATCTCGGTGAGCTGGAAGCTTTCCTCAAGACCGCTATGGCCCGTTCTCTTCTGGACTTACTTGACCAGGTGGGGACGCAAGAAGATGAGCTGAAACCTCTTAAGGCGCTCAAGGTACGAGGTGACCACTCCCCGAAGTATCTGGGGCTCCGTGCGAGTCAAGGAGAGTTGCCCGCTATCAAGATTTCTGGAAAGTGGCATACGAGCGAGCGCGCATTACGTCTTTACGGTCAGTTGGTAAGCCGAAAGAAAGGCGGATAACACACATCGTAGATGCTCGCCGGCTGCTATTTGAGCATAACAATCAGGCGTTTCTTGCGAGTTGATATAGACATCTAGCCGGGCCAGTATAGCAAAGATCTGTCGCAGACATTATGGCTGTTATGTACTAATAGGGCCTTGAAAACCACGACTCGGACCCTAACTGACCTTCTTATGGCAGAGATAGGGAAAGAGTGATACTTATGATGTGTCCTCCTACTTTCCATGTCGGCAGTACAAGACCAAATTAGTCCTGTTAAATTTGTTTGTAGGAAGCGTTAAATAGAATCCTGACACTATTCTATTCGTGATGACAGCTGAACCACGGATCGTACGGGTAACGAGACGCGGGCAGACTACCGTGCCGAAGGAGTTCCGAGAAGCCTTCGGAATTGAAGAGGGTGATTTTCTCCTATTTGAGGAAACGGAGGGTGGGATGATCGTTCGCCCCCTACCGAAGCTTGAGGATTTGGCCGGCATCGATGCCGAGCATGGGAGCCCGGCTGAGCTAAAGGAGCGCTTGGAGGCCTTGCGGGAGGAATACGACTGAGGGAGGTGCTGGACACCCGGTTTTTCATCGAACATTTCTTCTCTTCCGATCCCGTAACGAATGCGAAGACTCGGAAGAGGCTCCATTCCCTAAGAGAAGGGCGAAAGGGGATCCTTCCTAGCATCGTCTTGGCCGAGATCGTGAACCTTGTCTGCCAGCGACGGGGGAGAAGAGAGGCCGAACAACGATATCAATCCATGATTGCTTCAGGCCTACAGATTGTGGAGGTGAGACCTGAGATTGCGAGAGAAGCCGGGCTCTTGAAATGCAAGCATCGAGATGTCCCTTTTGGAGACTGCATCGTTGCCTCTAGTGCCATCAAGCTGGAAGCCAAGATTGTTTCGGACGACCCTCATTTTGGGTCCATTAAGGGTCTCAAGCAGTCCTGGTTATAGCTCGACTTAAGCGGTGCATAACATAGCAGGATGTGTGATTCCTAATTGTGCGAACTGCCAGTTTCGATTTGGGACCAAATTGGGATTCCATTCCGTCTGTTCTCGTTGATGGAGTATATCGACTCGAAAGGCCGTGACATGGGTCCAAACATGGGACGGGCGGACTAAGAATTTGCGTACCTAATCGCCGGTGATATGCTGGAATGCTTGAAACCAGATCTGAGAAGGGGTCTAACCGCTGAGTTTTTTCCTCAAGAATCTCAAGAAATTCTTCGTTCTCATAGAGCGCGGGACCTTCTCAAGGAGTTCTTTGTCTCCTGTTACCAAAACATCATAACCCGATTCCTGAAAACGTACGAGCACAGGGTGATTCTTCTCGTCGTTCAAGACATTCCAACTTTTCCTGAGTTCCTCCTCGAGCGGATCTGCTAGCAATCGTATCCACCCCAGAGCTACTAAGATCAAACGACTAACTTCACTCTCGGAAAGACCAAACTCTTTCCGACCCAGGGCCCCACGAACCTCCCTCATAACATAATCGATCGTCACGACCTCAATGAGACTAAGAAATGCCATATCCAGAAGGTGAGATTCGTTCCCCTCAAAGAGGAGACCGCTGACGACAGTATTCGCATCAACGAATACTCGTATCATAAGTGCCCTTCCACTCTTCGGCAGCCACCTCCTCTACTAGCGTCAGCACCTGCTTCTTCGTTATCCCGGATTTCCTGATTTTCGCACGAACCTTGAGCAGAAGGTCCCGATCCCCCCTCAGCTTTCGAAGAACAAGGGCATCCCCTATCAGCACGAATTCAACGAGGGAACCCTCTTCTATCCCAAGGAGGTTTCTCAGTTTCTTCGGGAGGGTCACTTGACCTGCGACCGTTACCTTTCCCACATACGATTCCATGAGGAAACTAAGGATTTCTTAGTACTACTTCGTGGGTTGTGTCACGGCCCTGAGTGCAAATTATAGATAGGGGTGTA
>JBHIFI010000051.1:0-12440 GCA_046761005.1 Thermoplasmata archaeon | reverse complement strand
GACGATGACGGCGGGACTACCATAAATCAGACCATCGTTGTCATCGATAACATCGCCCCAACGATATCGAATCTCACTTACGAAGTCTTCTACAATGTTCCTCGAACTCAGGGATATTGGAACTTCCAATGCACGGAGAAGCTTCCCTCTCCCGATCATGTCGGAATACAACAGGAATTTATTGACTACATCTCATCCCATTCAAGAGTCTTCAGCGGTATATCAACGAAGGACGAGGTGTGCGATTACTTAGGAAATCTCGACAGTTCAAACATGACACAGAAAGCAATGCAACAGCTAATGGCCCTATGGCTGAATGTCGCATCCAACAAGCTGAATCTCAGTTCGGAGATGTTCATTCCTCAGCTGAATATGACAATGAATCTTTGGGAACTCATAGTGTGGATCGAAGATACGATATTGAACGATGAAGACAACATGGAGACCGCAAAAGACCTGGCGGATGAGATAAACAATGGCAATCTGATACCATACGCGGTTCTCACATTCTGGGGAACAGCAAGCGATCCTGGAAGCGATGACCTCATATTCGCATGGAATTGGGGAGATGGAACATCGACGGAACACATCTACTACAATGATGGAGTAGGACCAGATCCCTATCCATCTCCTGACATTAATCCTATCATGGTAACGGACGCAGCTATGCACAGCTATTCTTCAGCGGGAACATACACAATCACACTAACGGTAATGGATGATGACGGAGGATCGGCAACACTCGTTCTGACACTCACCATATGAAAAGGAACGCACTGCCCATTTGAATACGGGAAACATCGAACTTCCCTATGAACAACGTCAAAACACCCAGAAGAATAGGAGAGGCCCGGGAAGCCAAAAACTAGTAGGGAGATATTGGAGGGTAAAGTTTCTCCTTCCAGAAAGTGAAGCAATAACCCTTATATGACGGGCGCTCGTTCTGGATTCGGCTTATCCATCGCTTGATTATGGGAGGAGTGGTATAATGATGTGGTTTGGCAAGACAGCCGTAGTCGGAGCAGGAATCATGGGACACGGAATCGCCGAGGTTCTTGCCTACTGCGGCTTCAATGTAATTCTTAAGGATATCGATGAGAAGCTCGTAGAGGACGGGATGAAGAGGATCGACGCTATCCTTCAGAAGAGGGTGGACAAGGGCAAGATGACTCCAGAGCAGAAGGACGAGATCATAGGTCGGATAACCGGAACAACGACATATGAGGGGTTTGAGGACGTGGATGTCGTTATCGAGGCGGTGGTCGAGGACATAGATGTAAAGAAGAAGGTCTTCAAAGAGCTCGATGAGATTTGCCCGCCAAAAACGATATTCGCAACGAACACATCGTCTCTGTCGATCTCCGAAATCGCTGTGGCCACCAACAGACCGAGAAAAGTGATAGGGATGCACTTCTTCAATCCGGCGCCCGTCATGAAGCTGGTCGAGGTCGTGCCTGGGATGGATACCTCAAGGGAGACTGTCGACGCGGCCGTGGACCTCGCCGAGCGATGCCGGAAAATCCCTGTCGTCGTCAAAGAGTCACCCGGATTTCTTGTCAATCGTCTGCTCATTCCGGTTCTGCTTGAGGCCATGAGGGCACTCGACGAGGGAATCGCTCCCGCCAGGGACATCGATTTGGCGATGAAAGCAGGGGCTGGATTTCCTATGGGTCCGTTCGAACTGGCCGACATGGTAGGGATTGATATTTGTCTTGAGGTCGCTGAGAATATGCGCGAAGAGTTCGGTGATTCCCGTTTCGCTCCCCCGCCTAGGCTCAGGAACATGGTCAAGGCGGGAAGGTTGGGAAGGAAGACCGGACGGGGATTCTTCGAGTACACAGAGGAGGTGGAATGATGCCAACTGGATATATCAAGATGCAGAAGGAGGAAGGAATGGGAATACTGACCGTGGATAGGCCGCCCGTCAATGCGATGAGCACCGAGATGGTGCAAGAGATAGGAGAGGCTTTCAAGGAGCTGGAGAATGATGACGAGGTGAAAGTCATCATAATCACGGGAGGAGGAAACTACGCCTTCATCGCAGGTGCCGATGTGAAGGAGATGGAGGGGATAGATCCGGAAAAGGGATACGATCTCGTTAGGGCCGGTCAGAAGGTCTTCTGGGACATCGAGCACGGCTCAAAGCCTGTCATTGCGGCCATAAATGGAATGGCACTTGGCGGGGGAAACGAGCTGGCGATGGCGTGCGACATCAGAATCGCATCCGACAGGGCGAGATTCGGTCAACCGGAGGTCAATCTGGGCCTCTTTCCGGCTTACGGCGGCACGCAGCGCCTTCCGAGGCTCGTGGGAAAAGCCATCGCCAAGGAGATGATTTTCACGGGCCGCACGCTGAGAGCTCAGGAAGCGCTGAAAATAGGGCTTATAAATCAGGTCGTTCCAGACGGAGAGGAGCTCAGGGCCGCCAAAGACATGGCCATGCAGATAATGTCCAAGGCACCTATCGCAGTTCGCATGGCAAAGAAGGCAATAAACCAAGGTCTCGATGTAGATTACGAGAAGGCGTTCGAAGTCGAGGCCGAGTGCTTCCGCGAGATAGGCAAGACCGAGGACCTAATGGAGGGAATAAGAGCCTTCATAGAGAAGAGGCAGCCTGAATTCAAAGGAAAGTAGGTGGTCTTCCCATGGTCTTCGAGATTACCCCAGAGCAGAAGATGCTCAGGGACATGATTCGGGACTTCTGCAGGAAAGAGATCGCTCCCATTGCTGCTGAGATAGACAGGGAGGAGAGATTTCCCGCAGAGACGGTCAAGAAGATGCAGGAACTGGGACTCTTCGGAATTCCCATTGCGGAGGAGTGGGGAGGTGTCGGTGCTGGCTATGTTGCCTATTGCCTTGCGATAGAGGAGATAGGAAAATGGTGCACCTCCCACGCCGTGATAGTGGGGGCGCATACCTCTCTTGTGGCCTGTCCGATCGAAAGATTTGGAACCGACGAGCATAAGGAGAAATACCTTAGGAAACTGGCGGGCGGTCCATATATTGGGGCCTTCGCTCTCACCGAACCCGAGGCGGGCAGCGATGCGGCGAACATAAAGACCTCGGCTGTTAAGGAAGGTGATGAATACGTTCTCAACGGAACTAAGATATGGATAACGAACGCCAACGTCGCAGACATCATCATAGTTCTGGCGGTTACTGATCCGGCGCTTGGAGCGCGGGGAGGCGTTACCGCTTTTCTCGTGGAGAAAGGCTATGATGGCTTGTCAGTCGGCGCTGTCGAGAAGAAGATGGGGATTAGAGGTTCGACAACCGCACAGCTGACATTCGAGAACTGTAGGGTCCCTGAGACGAACGTCCTGGGAAACGTTGGCGAGGGCTTTGTCGTTGCTATGGAAACTCTTGACCTCGGTAGAGCTGTCTTGGGAGCGGGATGCGTTGGCGGCGCTACCGCAGCGCTGGAAGCGAGCGTGGACTTCGCGAAAGAGAGAGTTCAATTTGGTGAGCCCGTAGCTCAGAAGCAGGCCATACAGTTCAAGATCGCGGATATCGCCACGGAGCTTCACGCTGCAAGGCTTATGGTCTATGATTTGGCAGAAAGGATAGACAGTGGTGAACGTGTAACTCGAAGAAGCGCTATGGTGAAGCTCTTTTGCTCGGAGATGCTTCATAGAGCGGTCAATCAGGCCCTCCAAATACATGGCGGCATGGGATACATGCAGGAGTTGCCCATCGAGAGAATGTATAGAGACGCCCGCATAGCGGAGATATTCGAGGGTACATCGGAGATTCAGAGATGGATCATAGCGGATGACATCCTCAGGAGGGGGGTGGAGCTCTAGTTGCGGATAGCGGCTTGTCTAGTCATGATACCCAACTTCAAGGATACATTCGTTCATCGCAGAACGGGTGAGCTCAGGGCCGTGCCAGCTTTGGTGAATCCCGCGGATGAGAATGCCCTGGAACTCGCTCTCTCGATCAAGGACTCAAACTTCGCTGAGGTTATCGCAATTTCCTCCGGTGCTGAGCCCAGCGAGAGCATCCTCAGAAAGGCGATTGCAATGGGATGCGACCATGCCTATCATCTGATGGATTCCAGATTCGAGAATTCCGACCCGCTCGCAACCGCCAGAATACTGGGAGAGGCGCTTAAGAGAATCCAACCGGACCTAGTTGTTTGTGGGTCAGAAGCGGTCAATGGTGGCCAGACGGGTCCAAGAATCGCCGAATACATCGATGTACCGCACTTCATCGAAGTCATCGAGTTCCTTGTGGACGATCCGCCGAGTGTGAAAAGAAAGCGGGAGAACGCAGAGGAAGTTCTGGAGTTGAATCTGCCCGCTCTCATAACAGTTCCCGCAGGAATCAACACACCAAGGACCCCCAAGGCAGTGCAGATAATGAAAGCGCACAGAGAGGGTGTTCTGACCACTTGGGGATTGGATGATTTGGGCCTGGATACTTCCAATGTTGGAGAGAGGGGTTCCAGCCTGAAGATTGTGGAGATGTATGAATGACCGAGACATTCATCAATCCAAAGAAATGCAACGGATGCGAGGTTTGTCTACAGGTCTGTCCGGTGAATGCTATCATTCTGCGGGACAACATCGCTTACATTCAGGAAACCTGCACTGATTGCGGGTTGTGCATAGATGCCTGCCCCGAGGAAGCGATTGGGACGAAAGAGGAGGAGGGAGTTGAGTATCGCGGAATCCTGTTCTTCGGTGAAGTCGTGGGCGGAAAGCCTGATGTGAAGACCCTTTTGGCGTTGGAGAGGACGAGAGAGCTTGCCAGAGAGCTCGGTGTCTATGTGGTTGCGGTTTTGGCGGGAACGGATATTGAGGGCGCAGCACAGGACCTCATCTCCTACGGAGCCAACGAGGTCATAGTCGCCAAGAGCACCGATTTTCAAAACTATGACACTCAGAATATTCTTACGCTACTAACTAGAATCATAGACTCCAGGAAGCCCGAAGCAGTTGTTTTTGCCGATTCGTTCGCGGCAAGGGATCTCGGTCCGAGACTCGCCCAGCGGTTCCAGACAAGCTTCGTTGCATCTTGCACGGATTTGGCGGTCGAGGAAAGAGAACGGAAGATAGTCCAAACAAGACTCTTTTTTGGCGGGAAGGTGACGATGAGGCTATTGACCACTGTTGCTGGCCCCCAGATATTCAGTGTTCGGGCGGAACCCTCGGGGGAGCCAGAGAAGGCTGATTTTCCCAGAGGAGAAATCATCGAATGGACGGATTACGGAATCCCATAGTTTTGCTCGTAGAACTCCCTCACCTCTCTTTCTGAGGGAATCTTGACATTCTTCCAGACATAGGTGACATCGCCGAGTTCGTCCTCCCCCTTTTGTCCCTTGAACAGATTCTCAAGAAATTCCGTTCTCTCCTTGATGTCCCTCTGAGCGAATCGTATGATGTCCTCTGCGCTGTAATATCTGAGTGGATTGAACCGCTTCCTGAAATCCTTCATCCCGTGCCTTTCTTCCAGTTCCTTGGGATCTGGCAATAGGTATCCATAGATTGGATTCCTTATCCAGTTCTCTATCTTTCTATGTTCTACGAGATCCACCAGTCTCTTGGAGTCCCGGACTGTTATCTTCTCTCCCTGACCGATGTATCTTGCCTCTCCAGCCTGGTCCCGCTCAATCTCTCCTCTATCGTCTCTCTTGGGTATGGGCTCGCCATTCTCATCCAGCTTCCTAATCTGGTCTCCGTTGATATCGTACTCACCGACATAACCAGAATTGTTGATAAAGAAGACGAGCCTTCCGTTCAGACCAAGGTCCAGATCTTCGTACATCTTCCATTTGAGCAGTGCTTGCCCAGACTGCTCTCCAACCATGAAGTCCGTCGCAGCATAGGACCTAACCCTCGTTCCAACTTTCTGAGCGGCTATGGCTGAGGTTATTATGCTCTCGCAACCGCTGTCCAAAGCGGTTGCCATCGAAGGATCCGTGACCCTTAGAATAGGCTCGAGAACATCGAATCGCTTGTAGCTCAGGGACTCCGACCTCAGCCATTTCTTGTTGCCTGAGCCCCATTCTGGGTTCAGCTCGTTGAAGAGAAATATGAATCTGCCATTCGTGGTCCCGCTCTCCTCATATCTTGTGCACCGCAGAGACCCCGCCTGATTTCCTTCTTTGACCTCAGGGATTCTCACCCTGTACTTTCCAATTTTCTTGTGGATGAATCTCACGCCCTCGCAATCGATGTTCATGGCCAAGACGATGGGTCTCCTTCCGCTCTCATCGACATGAGACGACCTCATCAGGCCGGGCCACTCGGGACTCTCTGGAAGGAGTCCCTCAGATTTCGCAAAGCTCGCGGCTTCCAGTCCGACAAGCTCAACAGATTTCATCTTCCCGCCGGAGTCGAAAATCGGGTTTCCGAAGCACGCGTCGTCCTGCTCAAGCTCGGGGCCAACGGTGAGCGTAGTCTTTCCTGTCCCGCTAAGCCCTTTGAGCACCCTGTCCTCGGTGCATCCCGCGTGGTAGGAGATTAGACCATCCAATTCTCCCCTGTTCCAGACCATCGTGAGATTGGGTTTCTTGAAGGCGCCGCCGAAATAGTCAATTCCCAAGCTGAGGACCCTTCTGACGTCCCTTTTCATGTCCGTGAAATCATAAAGCGTGATGGGTTCGCTGGGATCGTATTCCGTCCAAAACTCCTTAATCTCCCTGATGAACCTCTCAGGAAGAGGCTCCGGTATTACGTAGTTGAAGCAGTGGATATGCATATTCTCCTTCGGTGGAAAGACCATCATCCTTCCCATCCAAGCGATGTAGGCGCTGTGGGGGTTCTCAATGCTCGTCGTTATCCTGAGTCCCACTTCGTACCCAGATTCCCCCTGTATCCCCTCCTGAACTATCACTTTAGCTTCTTTTAGATATCGAAAGGCGACATCATACAGTCCTTTCCCCACTTCTATATCAAAAGGCCTCTGGCCAGCTCCAAGGCGATAATCCTTCGGAACCATGTAGAAAGCCCTGTCTGGCCTGCGACCCGCCTGTGTAGAGGCGAAAAGATATTGGCCGTCTCGCGTGAACACATAGTAAGGTCTCAGAAATTCTATGAAGAAATCATCGTCCGGGTTATGAGTCACTTTTGAAGCTTCCAACCGGAAATCATCTTCGATTGGGAGAGTTTCGCCTTTCATCTGGTATGCCATCAATGTGAATTACTGGATAAAGGTTCCGCATGGGAACTAGCCCTGTTCCTCCACTCTCTCCTTGCTCTCTGAAGGAATGGCTGAGAAATCTTCAGCAGTTGCGTCAACCGTGCGGCTCATAAAGGGCCTGTGCTGGTAGGGAACAATCTCCACATGAGGATAGGCGATCTGGACTCTATCGTCCTCGGCAAATTTCCTCAGTATTCCGGATATAACCCTGGACATAACCTCTCTTCGTCTGTGCGCTGGGCAGAAATAGACAGCAAAGAGTTGAACGCAGAAATCACCCAGTGTGAGAAGAATTCTCGGCTCGTCAATCATCATCTCCCTGATGTCGCTGAATTCGTACTTCTCCCTGACGAATTTTGCATACTTCCGCATGAAGTTTCCTGCAACCTCTTCCGTCGCTTCTAGGACATATCGCTGAGCGGCGACGATATCACTCTCGTAGGTGACACTGACTGTTACCTCATCCCAAATGAACTTGGTGTCCTTCGTATAGTTGAAAACATTGGTTTCCAGTATCAGGCTGTTTGGAATCGAAACAAGTCGGCCAGTGAAGCTGTCGCCGCTCATCCACCCGCCAAACTCACGGATGGTTGTGTTCATTATCGATATGTTTGTGACATAGCCCCTGACATCATTGATCTTGATTCTGTCGCCAAGATTGTATATTCCCCTGTATACCAGAACTGCCCAACCGACGATGTTCAACAACGGCTTTTGGAGGACATAGATCATCGCTGCGCTCACCAAGCCCAGGCTCAAGAGACCGATTCCTTGCGGCCCACCAGCAACTACCCATATGACTGCCCCGAGGGCGACAAACCAAGTGATGTAGCCGACAATCTGAAAAAGTGCTGCTGCGTCAGCCTCTGACTTCGTTCTTGAGGAAAAAGCACGAACGAAGAGGGGCTCGACAAGGTCTAGCCAAACCTTCGTCGTTATGATAATCAGGATGGCGATGAAGAAGGGTGCATATTCATGTAGGTACAGGTCAAAGGGAAGATAGTTTGGGATGATAGAATAGCTCATAAGCAAAAGGCTCAAAGTAACTATGAGAAGGATGATGAGAAGAATAGTGGACCATTTTCTTTTTCCACGAGCTGGCATATCTTGGAAAAAATCCGTTGAAACTATTTAGACATTGGTTCATAGTTATCATAGGAGAGAATGGAAGATTTGGGCGGATGCCTTTATCTCACCTTGGCGAGCCTCAGTGAGTTTAGAATAACACCCAAGGACACGCCCATGTCTCCAATCGCGACCGCCATCCAGAGGGTCACCAAACCAGGAAAGACGAGGATTGTGAATAGGAGTTTGATTCCTATCGCCGCTACTATGTTGTTTCTCACGACGCGCATTGTCTTCTTGCCTAAATTCAGCAGATAGGGTATCTTGGACAGGTCGTCGCTCAATAGGGCGATATCCGCGACCTCCAATGCAGTGTCGGAGCCCGCCGCACTCATCGCTATTCCGAGGTCTGCGGCAGCCAAGGCAGGGGCATCATTGACTCCGTCACCGACCATGGCCACCTTTTTCCCACTTTTGGATATGCCTTCTATGACATTGACCTTTTCTTGTGGTAGCAGCTCCGAGTGAAACTCGCCAATCTCCAATTCACCTGCGACTGCTTTTGCTACTGCTTCGTTGTCTCCGGTGAGCATCACAAGCTTGTGTTTCTTTGTCGTGCGAAGGTTAGCGACCATCTCTTTCGCTGAATATCTGACCTGATCGGCCAACGTTATCATACCCATTGTCTCGTTCTCTCTTCTCACAAAGACGACAGTTTCTCCTCGATTTTCTGGGACAAGCCCACCCTCTTTCGCGGGCGGTTTCGAGGCGGTGCCGATTAACCTACCCGTTCCGACTGTGAACCATTCATCACCTATCCTCCCTCTAACGCCCTTACCTGGGACTGAATGAAAGCTCTCGATACACTCCAAAGGAGTGCCCTTCTTCTTGGCCAATTCTACGATTGGCAAGCCAAGGGGGTGCTCTGAAAGGCACTCCAGCGAGGCAGCAATCCTGAGAACATCGTTCCTTGAATACCCGTTTAGCGGGATTACTTCTGTAACGATCGCCTTACCCTCGGTCAGCGTTCCTGTCTTGTCGAAAGCAAGAGTATCAATCTCGTCAAGTCTCTCCACATAGACTCCTCCCTTGATGAGCACTCCGTTCCTTGCAGCACCAGTGATGCTCGAGGCCATGGATACCGGCGTGGATATCGCCAAAGCACATGGACAGGAGATCAACAGTAGAAGCAAAGCCTTGTAGAACCAAACATCAAACGGCTGATTGAGCAGAAATGTTGGGACTATGGCCACGGTTGCAGACATAGCGAGAATCGATGGGGTATAGTACTTCGCGAATCTGTCAATGAACCTTGAAGTCTGGGATTTCCTCTCCCCCGCAGACTCGACAAGTTGGATTATCTTGGACAGTGTGCTGTCCGACGATTTTTTTGTGACCCTCACCTCTATCCTTCCATCTTGGTTCATCGTTCCCGCGAATACTTCATCTCCTAGCCCCTTCGATACTGGCATAGATTCGCCAGTGATGGGCGCCTGATCTATCGTTGAGTGTCCTGTCACGACTATGCCATCGACTCCAACTTGCTCACCTGGTTTCACACGAACGATATCTCCTGGACCGATATCCTCCACCTTGGTCGGGACGAATGTATCATTCTTCTTCACACTCGCCATTTTGGGCTTTAGGTCCATCAGTTTTCTCAGCGAATCTCTCGTTCTTTCCACGGAATAGTCCTCAAGAAGCTCTGCAAGGGAAAAGAGGAAGAGGACAGCAGCCGCTTCCGCGAAAGCGCCTATCAAGACAGCGCCCAGTGCTCCAGCCACCATGAGGCCATCTATAATGAAACTTCTGTTGAGAATGGCCGTTGCCGCGCGACGTGCCGGATAGTATCCTCCGAGAACTATCGCCAACCCGTAGAAAGGTTCTGAGAGAGCTACGTGGTACATGATGCCCTCGATAACGGTGGGATTCCAAGTGGCGAACTCAACAACGAGTCCAATCGCAAGATATATTCCAGAGAGAAAAGCAAGAGCAAACTCGTTGTTCGACAGAGAAAAAACACTCTCGCCCTCTATCTCCTCCCTTAGAATTCCATACCCGAGCCTCCTTATCGCCGACTGAATCTGCTCTAATCTTGCTTTGTCTCTATCATATTCTACTTCGATCCTTCCAGTAGCAAAACTGATTGTTATCCCTTTCACTCCTGGCAATCCAGAAATCCTTTTTTGGATTTTCTTGACACAGTCCAGGCAGTGAAGCCCATCGATTCTCACCTGCTCCTGCTCAATCCTCATTTGACTTTCTCCAATCTCTCATTCTCGGAGGTGCCTAATGGTAGTGTTCAGCAGTTCACGCACATGCTGATCGTACAGCGAATAGCAAACACTCTTTCCCTCCCTCCGATTCCTCACAAATCCTAGGCTTCTAAGCGTCCGAAGTTGATGAGAGATCGCCGAGACAGAGGACCCCAATAGAGTTGCAAGCTCGCAGACACAAAGCTCCCCTTTGGAAAGAGCGTACAGGATTCTGATTCGCGTGCCATCCCCCAGTCCCTTGAATGTTTCTGACAGTTTGTGAAAAGCATCATCATCAAGCATCTGGCTACCAATCCTTTTCACTTTTTTCTCGTTTACGAACTCGCTCTTGCATGCTTCTTGGTCTCTCATGGTCTCAACTCGTGTGAACAATTGAACAATTATTCAAATGAGTTCCTTTCTATTTAAAGCTCTCGCTACAAGGACGTTGCCAGTCACTGACATTGATATTCTCTGCGTCCGTGACTGCTCTCACAGACGGCGTCACATTTGGAAAGATTGAACAGATGTTCGAAGTCAAATACCTCTGATTCTGAGAACCTCGTTAACTACTAGTGGAGTGATGAGTGAGATTCTCAACCTGCGTACAGTTTTCCTAAGTCACGATCCTCGACAACTCCAACGTCCCGCCATTCCAAGTTATGTGAACCTGAACTACGTAATGCCAGCCTGGAGCTGTGGTGAAGGTGCCAAAGGACAACCACCTGCTCCCTTCGGGATCTATGGATGTGGAAACATAGTCCAATACTTCCTGCACTTCCTCGCCATAAGCCGAACCATAGAGAGAGACCAAAACCTCGCCAGTGGCACTGACATATGCTGTTTCCCCACCAGTGTTCTTCAGGTTGACGTAGACAGCGTACGTGACATTTCCGTCTACGACTTGCTCTGTGGTCAATACGACTCCGTCTTCTGAGACCAAGGTGAGGACAGCAGGTCGCGACGCGATCTCCCACCAGACTGCGAAAAGGAGAAGGGAGTTGATCAGCAGGACCACAATTGTGAGGACCTGCAAAGTGACCAGTCGTCGTAGGCTCAGCTCCGGCGAGGAGTTCTGGTTTTTCCGATGGATTCCCTGCTGAGGTATCGAGGTCTCTTTTCTGTTTGCGCTTCTCTCATCCAGGATACGAACCTCCATTTCTCACGTATTGGCTTCGATAACGTCTCTTTTCTTTCCAGTCAGCAATGGTCGCAGCGTTTTTCGGAAAGTTGAGACTACTTGCGGAACTATTGGTTCAGCCGCACTTGACTATGCCAGGGCAGATTCTCTTGGGAGTATCAAGACGGGTAGAAGACGGCGATCGTGTTTGACCAATCATGTTCGTCGAGAGCGCTTTCACCAGACACCATTTCACCGTTCACGTAGTAGGTGTAGGTTCCGGCTGCCCCGACCGTAAATGCCCTTTGTAGGTAGGCGCTCATTTGTGTCTGAGATTCACTGGGGTTGCCGTCCGGTATTTCGTCCAGCCACGTCCAGGGCGGGGACCAGCAGATCGTACTGGAGTCTGAAATGAGAATCTCCCATCGATCTTCGGTCCCCAGCGTGTGCTCAACATTCAACTTCACCAGCGAAGATACGACAATCGTTCCTGCAGAAGGCACGGTGATCGTGACGCTGTCGAAGTTTGTACAGCCAACAAAGGAGACGTCCAACATTGTCGAGCTACTGACCATTAGCGAACCTGGTCCAGCAGGTCCTTGCGGTCCGGTGCAATCAAGTACGTCCACGACCCCATCGCCGTTGATGTCTTCGGCGGGTAGGTCAGGCACACCGTTTTGATTGAGGTCCCAACAGGCGATGCCATCAGCGCCATCTGCGCCAGCAGGACCCGGCGGTCCTTGCGGTCCGGGATCTCCCTGTGGCCCTTGAGGTCCTTGTGGTCCGGGATCTCCCTGTGGCCCTTGAGGTCCTTGTGGTCCGGGATCTCCCTGTGGCCCTTGAGGTCCTTGTGG
>JBHIFI010000050.1:0-12447 GCA_046761005.1 Thermoplasmata archaeon | reverse complement strand
TTAAGATAGATTGCATATCGTTGAGCGGGATGACCGATGACGCAAAGACTGAGTACAGGGCAAAGAAGATGGGATTCATCTTCCAATAGTACAACCTCCTTCCCATATTGACTGCTGTGGAGAACGCCGAACTCCCTCTCCTTGCCTCGCAGGGATTCCACCAAAGAAGGCAGGGAAGAGGGCAGAAAGGGTCCTCGATTCAGTTGGCTTGAAGGAATGGGCGGACCATGAGCCCGCAGAGCTTTTCTTTTTATAAGAGAAATGTATCGTGAAAGGAGGTTGCATGGCCACTCCAAGAATCAAGGAGAAGCGATGGCGGGTTGAGGTCGAAGAGGAACTTCTGAAGAAATGGACTCAGGAGGACCTGCATCCCTTCAATCCCGATTCTGGAAAGCCAATCTTCGTTATAGACACCCCGCCGCCCTATCCTTCAGGGACATGGCACATAGGAGCCGTCGCAGGCTACTCCCTCATAGACATGATTGCCCGCTCAAGAAGAATGCTCGGATACGAGGTTCTCTTTCCCTTCTGCTTGGACAAGAACGGAATAAACATCGAGCTGACTGTCGAGAGGAAGCACAAGAAGAGCCTTCACGAGTTCGACCGCCAGCAGTTCATAGATATCTGCAGCGAGGAGATCGGGAAAATCGCCGAGGGCATTACCGAACTCTCTCATCGCATCGGAATGTCCGCTGATTGGAAGGAAAGCTACTACGAGACGGACTCATCGGAATACAGAAAGATAACGCAGGCCATTTTCATCGATTTGTGGAAAAAAGGTCTCGTGTACAGGGGAGAGAGGCCTAGCTTCTATTGTCCCGACTGCAAGACGCCAATCGCCGAGGCCGAGATTGAATATGTAGAGAAACCTTCCACGATGACTTACGTCAAATTCAAGGTGAAGGAGACGGGCGAGGAGTTGTCAATAGCGACGACGCGGCCCGAGCTTCTATGCGCATGTAAGGCCGTAATAGTGCATCCAGATGATGAGAGATATCATCACATACAGAACAAGACGGCCATTGTTCCTATATACGGAATAGAGGTCAACATATACCCGCATCACTACGCGAAGCCGGAATTCGGAACTGGCGCTGCCATGATGTGTTCCTATGGCGATCAGGTGGACGTTCAACTGTTCAGAGAACTCGGGTTAGAGGCGGTCAAGGGGATAGATGAGGAAGGAAGAATGACCGAGGCCGCGGGTAAGTATGCGGGAATGGCCACCGACGAAGCTAGGCGGGCCATCGTGGAGGACCTCAAGGAACAGGGTCTCGTGGAGAAGGAGGAATCCATGATGCATATCACCCCGATGTGCAGCCGCTCCAGGACCTCGATAGAGTTCATCTCCATGGAGGAATGGTATCTCAAGCAGATGGAGTTCGTTCCTGAGCTGAAGAGGCTCGCGGAGGATATGGAGTTCCATCCGCCTGAGACGAAGCAGTATCTCGATACTTGGTTGGACGCGATCACGATAGATTGGCCCATAAGCCGGAGGAGATACTACCACACCGAAATCCCGCTCTGGTATTGCGAGGATTGTGGGGAGGTGCTAGTCCCGCCTCCTGGTGAATACTATCAGCCATGGAAGGACCCCCCGCCCTTCGAGTCCTGCCCAGAATGTGATGGAAGGCGATTCAAAGGCGAAGATAGAGTATTCGACACGTGGATGGACTCGAGCAACACGAACCTCGTCGTGACGGGATACCTGCAGAACGAGGACTTCTTCAGCAAGAACTTCCCCTGTTCAATGAGGCCTCAGGGAAGAGATATCGTTAGGACCTGGCTGCATTATACTCACTTGAAGAGCTTCTTGGTCACGGGTAGGAAGCCCTTTCAGCATATCTTCATTCACGGTATGGGACTAGACGAGCACGGGAGGGCGATGCACAGGACACTGGGCAACATAATAGAGCCCGGTCCTGTCATAGAGAAGCACGGCGCTGACGCTTTTCGCTATTGGGCGGCTGCGGGCTGCGCAATCGGTACAGATTTCCGCATATCCGAGGATAGAATCGCCGGCGCCAAGAAATTCCTGACCAAGCTGTGGAACGTGGCGAGGTTTATTTCCTCGTTTCCTCCTGAGAAGGAGGGCGATTTGAAGCCTACAGACGAATGGGTACTGGCGGAATTGAACGCACTCACGGAAGAGTGCAGGAGGTCTTACGACGATTTTGACTTTTTCGTACCATCCAACAGGGTGAGGGAGTTCCTCTGGAATGTATTTGCACCTCACTATATTGAGATGGTCAAAGGGAGGGCCTATGAGGGTCAGACCGGCGCTCTCTTCACCCTCCACCAGGTCCTGAGGGTCTTGCTAAAGCTGATGGCATCTATAACACCTTTCATAACCGCGGAGATATGGCAGGAAATCTATGGGGGGGACATCCACAGGGAAGAAATGCCCGATGTGCGGGAGGAGTGGACGAGTCCTCTCATCGAGCTGACACAGCCTTTGATGGATTTCAATTCCAAGATTTGGAAGCTGAAGAAGGAAAGGGGACTGAGCCTGCGTGAGGATGTCTCGGGAATAACCATCCCAGAGGAGCTAAAGCCCTTTGAAGAAGACCTCATGAGAATGCATAGGTTGACTGGGTAGGTTCACTATCAACTGTGATAATCACGGCAAACTCCTTATAATCGCTTTTCAGAATCAACAACTGATGTCTATTCCTGAGGCGGAAGCTAGCCCTGCAAAGTCGGAGAAGGTTTTCAAGACGTATATCGAGGGTTTCGACGATTCTCTCGAAGGTGGAATTCCACCTGGTCACATAGTTCTGATTTCCGGTGCGCCTGGGACGATGAAATCCACATTGGCATTCAGCATCCTCTACAACAATGCGAAGGAAGAACTAGCGAATGGCCTCTATGTCACTCTCGAGCAGTCAAGGGAGAGTTTGATGAGGCAGATGGAGAAGCTGGGAATGTATGTGGGCAGGGAATTTGGTGTTGAGATACTGGATCTCTCCGTATTCCGCGAGGGCGATGGAGACTGGATGGGCGATTTCGGTAATGAGGGAAGAAGAGAATCACCCTGGTTCAAGAAGTTCAGGAACATATTGGAAACGCACAAGAAGACCCATGACTGCGATCTGCTGGCTATAGACTCTCTGCCCCTACTGGAGATAGTGTGCGGCATCAAGAACAGCCGGTATGGTCTTTTCAGGCTCTTCAGGTGGCTTCGCAATCTCGGAGCCACAACGTTCATCATATCAGAAACTCCGCCAGAGGAGAATGTGGTGAAAGAGTGCGATTTCATGGTGGATGGCCTCCTCAATCTCTTCGTCGAAAAGTCCCCAGAATTCTATGTTCAGAGAGTGCTCAGATGCGCGAAGATGAGGGAGGTCAATCACGACTACGGGTATTACGTTCTCGAGTTCAAGGACCGCAAGTTCTACGCTTCACCCAAGAGGTATGAGGTTAGCAGAAAGGAACAACATAGTTAATTGGCTAGAAGAAATATTTCGGTTTCTCCAGCGCCTGAATTGTAGATGAGGTTGGCTTCTGTCACGGTTCTATCGAAGATATCACTCTCTATGATCACACTGGGTAGGGGATGTTCCTGCGCCCCCTTCGTTGTCCATTTCGATTCGATGAAAAGATAATCGTAACTGGATATATCACCGCCTGTGGCAAGACGGATTGGAAGGTGGCCGTCGCCCTCCACCTCGCCGAAATAGAACACGAATGTGTCGTGGAGTCTTTGGTCGGAACCCACGTTGCTAACGTTCAGCGCGTCCATATGACCCATCGCTTGGAACTCTGCCAGATAAGTGGTGTTCTGGACATCGAAGAAATCCTCGCTTCCGTATGCTAGGGGCGTCGTCAGTAGGATGAGGGTGAAGAAGGATGTGGCGAGCACAACCCTCTTAGCGGGAGATTTGAACCGCTTGAGCGCAAAGGCGAAGGCGATGCCTATGGAGACAGCATATGCGATGTTCATGTAGTCGTAGGACCTGTAGAGGAGAACGAATGATGCGGGATTCAGTCCCCAAAGGAAGGAGAAGAGCATCACGGCGATGGGACCCATGAAGCCTGCCGCAATCAGAGGTCTGAATCTGGTTTTCGACCTTCTCATCACATTGAAGCCCGACAGTGAGATGAATACTAGGACTAGGTATGGAATCAGCAGAATGAGGAAGTCGCCCTTCGTCCTTATCGTTCCCGTGAAGATATTGGTGAAGTGATTGAGGACGAGGAGGAAGGCAGCACCAAGGATGAAGAGCGCCTTTTGGTCAATGTACCTTGGAAGCGACCTCTTCGTGGTCAGGAACCAGGGCTTTATCGTGGAGGAAGAGGAGAGATGCACGGCGAGTAGGGCGACAAGGAAATACACCGACATGAAGAGGAAGATCGTGTTGACTTCCATGGCATCCATGAAGAAGGGCATCTGGACGACCAGGTAGTAGGCGACTACTGCGAGCAGGAGGGCGGGCCCAAGGAAGACATCTGGCAAGAATGATTTCCATCTCCATTCCCCTCTCCTCATGTTCGCTATGTTCTGAGCCGCCATCATGTAGGTTATTATCGCGAAGGCGATGAGCGTCGCCAGATGATGTGCCAGGCCCACAAAGAGAAGTATGAATGCCGCCAGTGCTCTCTTCGCGGGGTTACGCCTCTCGTGATAGAGGTAGAGGACTATGGGAAGGAGGACCAGACCAATGTTCTGCTTCATTATCGAGGCCGTCAGGAAGACATACGTGCCGCAGAGGGCCATGAAGAGGCCCGCGAAGATGGATGCCACCCTGGATTTGGTTATCTTGAACGCCAGGATGTAGACGAACACGGCGGAGAGGGAGGTGAGGAGCACCATCGCAATCTGCATGAAGTAGAGCGGCTCTTCTCCCGCCAGGAGCGAGCTGATGGCGAAGTAGAGGGGAAGGATGGGAAGCTTCTTGTTGTACTCCAGCTCCTCGATGGACCCGGCCGAAAACCATCTTCCGGTATCTATGATCTCCTCAGAGATTCTTGCCTGCGGGAATCCATCGATGTTATAGGGAAGGGGCGAGAAGAGCAGGGGGACGAGCCTTATCGTGAGCGCCGTGAAGAATATGAAGAGGATGGGAAGCAGATGTTTCCTCAATCCGAGAGCACCTCCTCCAGGGTCTTCTTGGCCTCCCTTGCCTCAATCCCGCGTATCATCTCCACGGGCTTTTCGCGGCTAGTCAGGTGATATATGATGGTCCCGAGAACGATGGAAAGAAGAAGCCCAGTAATCGAGAGCTGGACGAGGAGGATTGCGTCGAACGAAGGGAGAATGGAATGACCGAAGAGGATTATTACACTGCCCGCCCCAAGCAGGCTGGCGAGAAGATATCCAAGAAGGATGCCCACCAGAACCGCCGGGACGGAGAGGAGAATCAGGTCGCGAAGCATCATCCCAGCTATCTGCGACCGATTCGCTCCTATCGCTGACAGTATGCCCATATCCCTTCTCTTTTCAACCATTGCCTTTGCCAGCACTGCAACGATACCGAATGCGATGAGGGTGCTGTTGAGGATGAGGAATCCCCACACGACAATGGTAACGCTGTTTCCCGCCTGCTGGACGAAGACGCTAGTGTGAGCCACACCTCTCTGACCGCCGAGTTCGGGATGCTGGAATAGGAGGCTGGCCAGTCTTGCGTCGAACCTCTCCTCGCTGTTCAGTACCTTGCTTGTGGTTCCGTCCCCAAGGACGAGGGGAATACCCGTCTCGTTCAGGTGGTCCACTAGGGTGTCATATTCCTCCGTCCTCACCCTTATGGCGAGAACGCCTCCTTTCCCCACGGGAGATATTCCCCAGGAGCGGTTCAACGGGATTAGAATCTCGTCATTTGGCGGCCCGCCGCTCTCATATATTCCCGTAACCTCCATCTCCTCCAGGAAGGGATGGGTGGAACCGGTGAGCAGGATTCTATCGCCTATCCTCAGGTGAAGTCTCGAGCTGAGACGTTCTCCCGCCAGCAGGAAATCGTCCTCGAGCGTTCCGGATACGACTCCGCCCTTGTCGAGAGCAAGGAAGCCCTCGCTTTCGATGCCCCTCACCACCACGGGTTCGCCCTTTACGACGCAGAAGGCGTATGTCTCCGGGCTGATGGCATCGATCCAGGTCTGGTTCTTGAGGTCTTCCAGGAGATTTGGCGGGAGCGGCTCGTCGTTCGTTATCTGGGATATGACATATACGTCCTCACCGTAGAAGGTCTCCTGTGGCAGTGAGCTTATCGCCAGAAGCAATGGGACCGAACCGCTAAGAAGGGAGACGCAGAGCACCAATCCTATGGCTGTTCTCTTTCTTATCAGCGTGGAGGACCCTCCCTTTCTAATCTTCTGGAGGCAAGTGCGGCTACGGGGAGTCCGCCAATGAGACCGAATGCGAGGGCGAGGAGGAAGGGCAGAAGGATGGAACCCAAGGTGGCCTGAGGAACGACGAAGCTCGCATATCCCAGCAAGGGAGAGAAGGAGGTGATGAAGCTCGTGACCGCATATCCGAGGGTGACGCCCAGCAGCCCGCCGAAAACGGAGACATAGAGCGTTTGCAGCGCGAATATCCCCGTGATGAGCGAGGGACTTCCCCCTATCTGTCTGAGGATCTCGATGTCATCTCTCCTGTAGTAGACCTCCACGCTCATCAGGCTGGCGACGAGGACGGCTATTATGATGGATGTGGATACCGAGACGACATAGAGGGTCGACTCCACCTGCTCTATTCCTCCCTGGAAGAAGGCCACCGTTCCCGTCGTCGGGATGAGAGTGAGACCCTCCTCACTCAGTCTCTCCAAATCACGAGTATTCTCCTTCGGTATCAGGAGGAACGAGAGATATTCCTTGCTTGGTCCGATGGGAGGGGGGACATCCTCCGATACCAGTATCCAGTCAGGAGAGAAGATTGAGCCGTAGTAGAACGTCTTTTCGTATTCGAAGCTCATGTTCCCCTGTGGAAAATCCAGAATGATTTCGTCTCCTCCTTGCAGAGTGATGTTCATCCTCTCCATGTCCTCCTTCAGTCGGGATCCCAACCACAGTGAGGAGCCTGCTAATGAGGTAAGGTCCGGTGTAATCATACCGCTGGTGTCATTGCAGGCAATCGTGTATGTGCTTCCGACTTGCGTGGACTCTATCTGAACATCAACCCAGGAGGCCCAGCAGAGTGTGTGGTTCCCCTCGATCGAGTTCAGCATACTCATGGGAATCGCGCTATCGCCCAGGCTTGATCCGTTGAGCGCAATATATGGACCCTCTTCAACTCTGGCCGCCAAAGCGTCCGTTCCCGAGTCGAGCCCCTCCACCATCGCAGTCGTTCCCGTCATATACATTACGCATGCTGCAATCCCGATTACGGTAACGAGGCTCCTCCAGTTAGTCCTCGTGGCCATCTTCAGAAATAAATCCCTCATCCTGACCTCCAGGGAAACTTTTTATATCATCTGGATGGATAACACCTCAATCATCTGCCCATTTAAAGAAATATCGGTGGAATGGATGGAATTCTCTGTCGTTGTGGAGAAGGTATCGAAAAGCTATGACGGCGTCAGGGATGTCGTCAAGGATATCGATCTCGAGGTGGCGGAAGGCGATACGATTCTTCTGTGGGGGAGAAACGGTAGCGGGAAGACGACTCTTCTGAATCTGATAGGATGCATCGATCTTCCCACGAGCGGGAGGATTATTGTTTCGGGCAAGGACACATCTAGGCTCTCTCCAAGGCAGTTGGCCAGACTCAGGCTAATGCACATAGGACACGTCTTCCAGCATCGCAACCTCATCAACGACCTGACGGTGGAGGAGAACATACTGCTCCCGCTCAGGATCGCCAGGGACAGGAAGGCTGAAGGGAAGGTAAAGAGCCTGCTGGCTACATTCGAATTAGAGGCCCTCGCCAAGAAAAAACCAGGAGAGGTAAGTGGAGGCGAGAGCCAGAAGGCCGCAATCGCGAGGGCTCTGGCGAACAATCCCTCCATTCTACTCGCGGATGAGCCAACGGCATCGCTTGACTCGAAGAGCTGCGAGATCGTCCTTGAGGCCTTCAAAAGGATAAGAGAAGGATTCGATGCGACAGTGATAGTCGCGTCCCACGATCCGCTACTCTACGACCACATGGAGAAGAAGTACTTCCTCTTCGACGGACAGCTGAAGACCGGTCCGGAGGATAGCACTCAAGCTGGTTTTACGACTGCTGTGCTTCGAGTAGCATCAGACTCACGAAAATAGGGTATGGAAGTGAGCCGTCAAGCACAAACCATTTTTGCTAGGTCGTTCTATCGGTGGCAGAACAAAGATGTTCCCGTTGGGTCACATGGGGATCACACTTGGCATAGCCTTCGCAATCATGCGTATTCTCAAAAAGAATTGGAATCCCAAGATGTTCATCCTTGTCGTGGGAGTGGCCTCGATAACTCCTGACCTGATAGACAAGCCGCTTGGCCTGCTTTACGGATTTCAAGGTGGAGGCAGACTGCTCAGCCACACGCTCATTCTCTCCGCGGCGGTGATGGTTATCTCCCTTCTTCTGTGGCGCATTGCGTCTGGTAGAGGATTGTCGATTTCATTCTTGCCCCTGCTCTTCTCTCTTGGCGTATGGATTCATCTTCCTCTCGACTTCATGTGGGAGGACCTCGAGGTGCTCTTCTGGCCGGCGTATGGTCTCGGATTCCCACCAGGAGAGTTCAGCTGGGTGCATCTCACCGAGAGCCCCTTGGTCATCACTGGGGAGGTCATAGGCGCGCTCGTCATAGCGTATCTCTCCATCCTCCTCTTTCAGGGAAAATTCGCTGTCGAGGAACCTGTGAAGAAAGAAGAGACAATATGACATCTCCTCGCGGGCCGATGAATACCTTTTCGACATCGAATGAGAAAGGGGTTCACCGAGCGGATCCGTTGCCCTCAATCTGGGAAATCTTTAAAACAAAGCAGTTCTATTGAACGCCAGACAAGGAGCTAGCCAACCGCTCTTGAGATCATGGTTATCTAGGCAGAGACGCAGAAAGTGGAAATATGTCATTCATCAGAGGATATATTCGCAGGCTACCTGAGTACCTGAGGACGCCGCTCTACAAAAATGCAATCTTCCTCATGGCGAACACGGTCGCAGGAAGTGCCCTAGGATTCTTCTTTTGGATGGTCGTCGCGAGATTTTACGAGCCCTTCGAGGCGGGCCTGGCAGTAGTCACCCTCCAAGCTGTTGTTTTCCTCGCCATGCTATCCAAGCTTGGATTTGATGTCGGCTTAGTCAGGTTTTTGCCCTCCTCTGGAAAGAACTCGAGGGATTTGATAAACTCCTGCTTCACGATAAGCGGTGCGGTAGTCATCCTCGTGTCCATAGTATTCCTCGCAGGTTTGGATATATGGGCTGAAAAATTGGGGTTCATCCGCGAGAACTGGATATTCCTCGTATCCTTCATTCTCTTCTCAGTCGTTTTCGTCCTCCTCCCCCTCATGAACCAGGTTATGGTCGCCAGAAGGAGGGCGGAGTTCGTATTGGCGGGGAGCCTGATCAGTGGATCTAGGATAGCGTTTCCCATATTCTTCGCCATGCTCGGATTTGGAGCCTTCGGAATATTCGCATCCTGGAGCGTAGCCATGCTCATCACGGTGATAATCGGTCTGCTTCTCTTCGTGCCCCGGGTGAACCCAGGATACCGACCGGTTCCGACGGTTAAGAAGAATGTCGTCAGTGAGATGGTTCATTATTCGGCGGGAAACTACGCAGCAGAGATCTTTGGTGCCGCGCCCAGCTTTCTGCTTCCCCTAGTCATAGTCTATGTTTTTAGCCCGCAGGGGTTGAAGATTGCAGGCGAGAATGTGGCATACTACTACTTCGCACTGATGATTGCCGCGCTCATCTTCGCTATAACGAGCGCCGTTTGCCTGTCCCTGTTCGCCGAAGGTTCGCACTTCGAGAGGGAACTAAAGAGCAATGTGCGCAAGGCATTGAAGCTCATATTCGTTCTTCTGATTCCGGCCGTGCTATTCGTCCTCTTCTTCGGAAACTACCTGCTTCTACTCTTCGGGGAAGAGTACTCTGCCGAGGGAATGGCCCTGCTTCAGATATTCGCGCTTTCCAGCATCTTCATGGTATTCAACAATGTGTTCATAGCAACGAGGAGGGTTCTGAAGAGGCTAAGACCCGTCATTGCCATTCCCGCCTTCAACGCTTTTGTCATTGTAGGACTGGCTTATGTGCTACTGAACACGATGGGCTTGGTTGGGGTTGCGGTCGCTTGGGCACTGAGCCAAGGTATCGTCAGCATTGGCATCGGGACTTTCTTTGCGACGAGATATGTTTTTGAGAGACATCGAGCTAGTTGAGTACTGATTTGGACCGATCCCTCTCTAGAGGGATTTCTTTCCTCATAGAAAGGGCGCGACATCCTCGAGAATATCCAAGAAAAGCATTCCTGCCGCTAAGAGTGCCAGCCACTCCTCATCGGAAAGCTCGCTGCATCTATTCCACTGGTCGCAGTTTTCTTCGCAGCCCTCACCGCATTTCTCACATCTTTCTCTCATTCTCATGCTTGTGGCCCTCTTCGTAGGCGCAGTTGGATTCCATTAACGAGGCCTTAAGTGTTGCGTTGCAACGCAAAGGGGCGGTGGGGCATAAAGAAATGCCTCCATTTCCGCAAGGGAATACTTACGTCCAACGCTGTCTTCTTGCGCTAGTGATTTCAGTAGTCGTTGGCACAAGGCCGGAAATCATCAAGATTGCTACAATCATTCTCGATCTTCAGAGGGGAAACGTGGATTTCAGGATTGTGCACACCGGGCAACACTACGATTTGGAATCGTCTCAAGTATTCTTTCTGGAGTTGGGATTACCTCAAGCCGACAATCTTCTTGAAGTTGGCTCTGGAACTCAGGCCTATCAGACAGCTATGTCCCTCATCAAGCTGGGAGAGGTCTTCATCGACGAAGACCCGCATTTGATCTTGGTCGAAGGTGATACAAATACTGTCCCGGCGGGTGCCTTGGCGGGAGCGAAGCTTGGGATAGATGTAGGTCACGTTGAAGCTGGACTATGAAGCTACGACTTGCGGATGCCAGAGGAGCATAATCGCCGCTTGACAGACAAGGGGAGAATGTCTCGCGCTAGGGAATCTCCCTAAGGAGCTTCCTACACATCCTTAACGTCTTTTCCGCTATCTGGACAGCCTCTCGGGCCTCCTCCCCCGATATGACCACGTCGGGCGAGAGCGCGGAAACTTCGTCACCATACATGCTTATCTCCCTCTTTTTTGCAAGCTTCCTGGAGCCTTCCGCCATGAAGGCTATCTCCTTTTGGAACCACTCCGGAAACCTCTTCTCAGATTGCAGCAGAACGTCCGAGACATCATGCTTCTTGGGGTACTCGATGGCGACCATTCTGAGGGCGGCTTTCAGAGACATCTCAGTACATTCCTGAGCCAGCCTTAGTGCATACGGATATATCTTGTCCTGAAGCGCCTCCCTCGAGTCGGAGAGCCTCGCTCTAGACATCCTCAAGTAGGATCTCGCGAGTTCCACAAGCCTCAAAGGGCGACCACCTCCCCAAAGCGAAAGTCAGGTTTCAGGTCCCAATACCATTCGTCCTCGCCCAAGGAAATCCTCTTTGCTCCTAGCTCGTGCAGTCTCCCCCTCAGGTCATTGAGCGAAGCGTCCAGGAAGCCCTCGCGGTCATACAGAAGGATGGCGTCAACAGTGAGGTCGAGTAGAATGGATGGAAATCTCCTAACCTCCTTCTTTGTAAGCGGATGAAAACTTAGGGATGTGTTGAGGCCGATATCCCTGAGGATTCGATACTCCCCGCGGAGCTTTTCCTCAATTGGAAGAAGCGCGTCCAGCCTTCTTCCGAGACTGCCTTCAAAATCCTCGCTTACGAGGAGGACATCGACATCGCTGTTCTTGCGCGCGGAACCACGGGCTACGGATCCGTACAGAGCGAAGGATATCAGATCGAATTGTTTCCTCAGATGCCGCAAGGAGGAGCATACAAGATTGACGTATGCCTCTTGCCTTATCTTGTCCGCGTCCTTTAACGCTCCAGAAGCGAGGAGCAGGAAGTTCGAGGGTTCCAGGAGTTGGTAGCGCCTTGGCCTTCCCCTGTCAACCACAAGTAGGCATCTTTCCTTGTGCAGCCTGCTGAGTGCCACCCTTAGCCATCTGCTTTCAGCGCCCAGTATATCAGCTGCTTCTTTGAAGGTGAAGGTGTTCGTTTCTAGCGAGCGATACAACTTCGCGTATGCCTCTCCCAGCCAGGCAGGAATCCACATTTCTCCTCTACGCATACTATTTGTTTACGTGTATAAATAGATTATCTTGGGAGAAGAGTCAGGGTCCTCGTAAACCTCAATTTCTTAGGAGTCAGAGTTGCTAAGAAAGGAAGCCAATCAGAATCGCTGCACCTGTGCTCCTTCAAGAGTTACGAAACTCATGGAATCACAAGGGGGAGAATGTCTCGCACTTGAGAAGCCCGCTCAGAATAGAGGGTAGAAG
>JBHIFI010000049.1:0-12534 GCA_046761005.1 Thermoplasmata archaeon | reverse complement strand
GGAAAAATGAGAAAGGCTTTGTCCAAAGACTCCAATGGAATCGGTCAAGAGATACATATTAAACTGGGAAATCTTATCTACATCGCGGTCCCTGTGTTGAAGGAGCGAAAGTTAGTCATCAAAGGGACAACCCCACGGATATCATGGAGAGCCTCTCATGTTGCTGGAAACCATCGCAACCATAACTCTTTTGGCCTTCGTATTCCAGTACACAGACGCCTCTCTTGGAATGGGATATGGAACGAGCCTAACTCCCATCCTCCTGATCATGGGATTCGGGCTCCTTGAAATAGTTCCCGCCCTCCTACTCAGCCAATTCATAACAGGACTTGTGGGAGGGATGTTTCACCACTATTTTGAGAACGTGGACCTCAGACTCGGATCTATGGATTTGAGAATAACGACCACTCTCACGTTGTTCAGTATCATCGGTGTAGCAGTCTCGGTCATTGCTTTCGTCAACGTCCCTGAGTACTACATTCAAATCTATATCGGCGTTCTAGTTCTCTGCATTGGTGCGATTCTTCTGCTGACGTTCGAGAGGACGTTCCTCTTGACGATGAAGAAAATCGTTGCTCTCGGCCTCTTCGCGGCTTTCAACAAGGGGATAAGTGGCGGTGGTTATGGACCAATTACCACCGGCGGCCAGATACTCTCTGGTGTGCACAGCAAGAGCGCGATTGGGATAGGCGCCGTTGCGGAGGGTTTGACCTCCGTGGTAGGCGCCGTTCTCTTCTTTCTGTTCGTCCCAGCCGCGCAGTGGGGTCTCGTACCTTGGCTCCTCTTGGGCGGCCTCATTTCTGTCCCTGCGGCCGCATTCACGGTAAAGAAGGTCCATGCAAGAAATCTGAGGGTCATGGTGGGCATAGCCATTTGCACCCTCGGAATCTTGACGATCGCAAAGGTAGCGTTTGGTTGGGCAGGGTGATAAATTGACTGGTGAAATTGGAAGAATTCTTGTAGCCGTTGATGAGAATATTGAGGAAAACGCAGCACTCCAGTATGGGACTAGCCTCGGACACATTCTGAAAGCAGAGGTCGAGGTTATTCATGTAGTCGAGGAGGCTCTCATCTATCCAGGCTGGGGTGCCATGGTTGCTAAGACGAAAGAAGAAATCGACAAACAAAGAGACAGAATGGATGCAGAGGTCGAGAGGTATCGAAAGAGACTGAAGTTGGATGTTGGCATCAGAATAAGAAAAGGTATGTCTCCAGCATTCGAGATTCTTAATGAACTTCACGAGGAGAACTTCGACCTTCTCGTTGTCGGCTCCCACGGCGCCTCCGCAGTGATGGAGTTCCTTCTAGGTGGGATCTCCTCGCAGATAGTCCATCATGCAAAGAGGCCTGTCGTCGTCGTGAAGAGAATGAGAGAAATCTCCAACATTCTGATGTGCACGGCGGGATCAAAGTGTTCCTTCGATGCCATCCGATATGCGGCGAACATGGCAAGAGCTGCAAAGGCGGATGTGACCGTTCTTTCTGTCTCACCATGGAAAACGGGGGAACCCGTAAGACACGCTTGGGAGTTCGTGCATACGGGTGCTGAAATACTGAAGGAACATGGGGTGAGTGCAAGAGAGCTGGTTAGGGTCGGCAAACCCGCTGAAGAAATACTTGCGGAGGCAAGAAAGCAAGATTTTGACCTAATAGTTATGGGCTATCTGGGGACTTCCGCTGTTGCAGATATCCTTCTCGGAGAAGTTGCCTCGAAGGTATTGCACCACTCGCTCAGACCCACGCTGATCTTCCGAGAGTGAGAACAATCTCCACCGTCAGATGTGAACCGTGAAGGTGACTATACTGGAACCACCATCATCATCCAGAACCTCTACTGTGATGAGATAGTCACCTGCAGCTGCATATGCGTGATTTGTAGCATCGACTATTGATATCGGATTCACATCCAGGCTTGGATAGGGGTCAGGGCTCATTCCGTTGTTGTAGTAGATGCGAGACTCGGAGCTCCCGTCCCCCCAATCCCATATGAATGTGAGGTCATCGCTTCCCGGATCGGATGCGGATGCCTCGAATGGGAAGTCGTGACCCGCAAAGTACTCGTTCAATCTCTCTATTTCCCATGTCCATGTATCATTGTGCCTGACATTGAATGTATGGTGGATCCACGTCTCGTTTCCATCGTGGAAGTCGAGAATGACCCAAGCAGGATCGGATCCCCATATCTGTCCGTTTATCGGATCGTCCATCGGGGTATAGAGGGCAAGGACGGAATACTCGGTCCCCATGGATATGTTCACACCCGGGATTGTCACGGCCTGATCGTTCGGGCTGCCAGGATATCGGACTATCTGCGCGTACGCTATCTCAGTTCCATCCTCGAATAGATAGAATTGGACATCGTGCCACTTCTCTCCCGCGATTCTGAAGGTCACATCGACGAGTGAGTAACCCTGATAGAAGGCAGTAAGTGACGGAGCGACATTCTCGATCGTCACGTTAGCGAGAGCTTCCACCTCGTATGTTCCATCTGTGACTCTCAACCTCGCTCTTCCGATGAAGTCATCCCCAAATATGAAGTCGTAGGAGGGAGAGCTCGAGTAGCTAGTTTCGAAGATGCCATCATCATCGACATCCCACATGTACTGCAGTGGATCGGCATTCGGATCGTACGTACCGCTCGCATCGAAGTGCACAATGTCGCCCTCGCTTGCAAGATAGGGTCCCCCTGCATTGGGAACTGGCGGTTGTTCCACCCGGATTTTTACCTCGTCATACGCTGAATCCTGCACCCCCCATTCTATCCGGGAGGATGCTGTCAATTTGATCGTATCGGTGGTTCCAGGCGGACCGCTCGGAACATCGATCGCAACGAGGACGTAATATGTCTCATTCGTGTTCAAATCAGGCGTCTCGCTGATCTCAGGTTCACCAACGTCATAAATCCCGTTGGCATTGGAGTCTTCGTATACTCTCGAAGTCCAAAGAGAAGAGGTCGTCTTGAGATTGTAGGCCTGAGCAACTCCTTTGTTGGTAATTGTGTGCGAGTAATAATAGGTCGCACCGCCAGGAACCTCATCACTGCGGTCTGGCTCAACTTCTGGTGGAGGATTGACCGGGAGTGGAGGCGTTGCACCGCACACGAAAATCTCGTATGTCGTCTCCAAGAAATTGGCATTATGGGCATCCATCCCCTTCACCTCGTACTTCCACAGACCGGGTGATAGTGTATAGTTAACGACGTGGTCATCGTCAGGAAGGTCTCCGATGGTGAAGAGTTCCCACTCCTCATTCCCAGATGGGTTGCTGTTATAGTATGCGTTGCTATCTGGGTCGGTGACCACAACGTAGACATTCGGGCTCACCCTAACCTGGTCCCCCCACGGAAGATAGTTGTCGTCAGGGGGCACACCATCGAAGTCACCTTCAGGGGGCGGCGTGTTCGGGTCGTCGGTGTCGTATATTATGTCAGCATCACCATCACGGAAAACGACCCTAGACATTTCTACGGGAATGTAGAAATTATAGCACCAATGACCGTCATAGGTGTTTTCTGGCCCAAAATCCGGGTCATAACTGAGATTTTGTGGACCCCCAGCAAATCCGAACTCGTGACCAGTCGCAAGGTTAACTTGACCTGTTGTTCTGATCTTGAAGTCGTTTAGCCCTGATGATGGAGTCCCACCTTGCCATTCAACGACAAGCCTATAGAAGTAGTTCCCGCTTGGAGCCCGGGCACCAGGGGAAACCGTGAATGTCTCAGTATGCCAATCATCGTCCGGACAGACACTGCTGCTCCAAGTTCTGACAGGAGAGGCCGTGGTTCCGTTCTTCAAGCGATCCATATAGAGTGTGAAGCTGGTTGGCGAAGGACCAGTGAAATCCCAGTGCCCGCCAACATCGCCATCAAATATGCCAACCTCGAAAGTCGATTCGTTCGCCGGAATACCTATGTAGGCTACTACCTCGGTTCCAGCTATAGTTACATGTCCGCTTCCGGCTATTAGGACAAACTTCCCATCGTCAGGATCGGTGGATGGCATTCCTTCGTAGCTGCCTGATTGTATGATGACACCGTTATCTCCACCACTATCCGTGACGTTTCCCACATAAGCTAGTAGACTCGCGGTCAGAAACAAAGCCCCAATTGCGGTAACATAGATCTTCTCGAACAAGGGATTGCTCATTGTCCCCTCCCCCTGCTTTTTCAACTATATGAGTCTGGCAACGTATTAATGTTTTGGATATGGACTATCTAAAGAGAGGCGAAATCGCAGTTCAATTGTAATCATGCTATCTCGTCTAGCCCCCTCAACTACTCTCACTCTCAGCAAAATCCTCTTCAATCTTCGGAAACCCCTGTCATTAGCAAGCATCATGATGCACTGCAAAACTATGCATCCTTGTCGAGACCTTGGCTAATGCCTTTTAGGTACAGGAGTTAAAGTGAGAACAACCCGTAACAGGGAAGCTAGGCAACATGGACCACCCAAAGAGTGTCAACTTCCACCCTCACCTAGTATCCATATCCGGCTTCCAATAGATCCCACTCACCAGCAATCCTGAGGAAATAGGGCGGCAAGGAGGGTTCGAACACCTAAACTCTAACTGCTCCAGTGACTATCTTGAGAGCGCCCACCGTGTATGAGGTATTGAATGATGCAGAGCCCACCGATCTGCCACGTTATACGTCCTTGTATTGATACGGCAATGCATAATACGACCCCGCGCAAAAAGGATACGCGTACCCTTTCTCTTCCTACTGAGTAGCAAAGTGAGGAGTGGGCTAGCTCTCCGTAGGAAGACTACAGAGGTGATACTGGATCCTGTCTGGCTCAATCGATAATCAGACTTCCGTGGGTCACACATGCTCCACTAAATGAGCTGTTAACATTCGAAGAAAAGGTATTTGTAGGGTCTCCGCAATACCCTCTTGTCCTTCCCGAATCCGGCACGGAAGGGCGTTTTCCTATTCTCAGGGGGAGAGACATGGAGGATAGCGTATTCGAGCCGTATCTTGCGATAAGACCCATTTTCAAGAAAGACAGAGACATTCTCAGGCCCTCATACATTCCGGACAAGTTGCCTCACAGAGAGAGGCAAATCAAACAGTTGGCCTCGATTCTCGCAATGGCCCTCAAAGGCGAGAGGCCTTCCAATGTTCTCATATTCGGAAAGACGGGAACGGGAAAGACGGCAACGGTGAAGTATTTACAGAAGGAAGTGGAGAAAGCGAAAAAGTGGTCCCGGGTAGACTACCTCTACATGAATTGCGAGATAACCGATACTCAATACAGTGTCCTGCAAAACCTAGGAAACAGGTTCATTGAGGATTTCGATGAGAGGATACCCTTCACAGGCTGGTCAACAGAAAGAGTCTATAACATGCTTAGGGAAAAGCTAGATGAGGAAAAGAGGGTGGTTGTCGTTGTCCTCGATGAGATTGACAAGCTCGTCTACAAGAGTGGTGACGATGTCCTCTACCATCTGACGCGAATAAATGGGGACCTTCTTAAAGCCAAAGTAAGCATCGTGGGAATTTCCAACGATCTCAAATTCACGGAGTTTCTCGACCCACGGGTTAGAAGTGGGCTGAGCGATGAGAAGATGGTCTTTCCTCCATATAATGCTGAGGAATTGAAAGATATACTGAGCCAGAGAGCCGATCTTGCTTTTGAGGATGGCGTCATCGACGAGGGCGTCATATCGCTTTGTGCAGCGCTCGCTGCACACGAACACGGAGACGCCCGAAGAGCTCTAGATCTTCTTAGGGTTGCGGCTGAGATAACCGAGAGAAATAAGGAAGACCACATAACAGAGCGTCATGTGCTCAGGGCGAAGAATCAGCTCGAGCTGGACTGCGTTATTGAGGCCGTGAAGTCCCTCCCTACCCAGTCAAAGCTCATCCTTCTCGGGATAATAATGAACGAGGAGATGGGTGGCACGAGGATGACAACAGGTGATGTCTACAACACATACAAGCAGCTCTGTAGGAGAACGGGGATGGGCGTTCTGACTCAGAGACGCATCACCGACCTCATATCCGAGCTTGACATGCTGGGCCTCGTCAACGCCCGAGTCAAATCCTTCGGAAGAGGAGGAAGAACAAAGGAGATTCAGTCAAGCGTTCCGGCACTGGAAACAAGGCGCGTACTAGAAAGAGATGAGCTTCTCTCTAATGTCAGGAACTATAAGCTAAGATTCCAGACCACCCTCATCTAAGTCTTCGTCGGAGTTAGGTTCTCTCTCTGCGGAGTCTTCGTCGGCTTCCTGATCCTCGGGTAACTTCTCCGGGACTTCCTCCTGTTTCTCTTCCAATGGCTGAAGCTCCTCAGGCGCTTCCCCCTCGACTTCCATCTCTTCCGCCTCCTCAAGCGGCGGTTCTGTCTCGCTCACTTCTGGATGATGGGCTTCGACGGCCACCTCCGAGCTTCCCTCTGCTGCTGCTTTGGCCCGCCTCCTTCTGACCTCTAGAGCGTAGCTGATGCCGAAATCCAGTGCGATGGGAAGAGCAACAATGAGAACTATTGATATTAGAAGGGAGTCCCAGCTGTTTTTCGCGGCATAGGGATCGCCCCAGCTAGCACAGCATGGAGCTCCCGGATCTCTGAAGAGCGTAAGCTTCAACAGCCCAAACCAGGGGATTTCTCCTCTCGCTTTCCCCACAATCCATTCCAGCCTAACTGCATGTGGGTCAGGCATTCTGTTATTGTCTCCCATGGCAACAAAAGCACTGTCATTCCATCCTCTAGCTTGGAACTCGTCCAGGTAGTTCCCTATGGAGAGTGTAACGTTCCTGTGAGCATGCCCAACGCCATAGAGGGTTAGAGTGTTGTTCAATCCGTAAGGCGACGTGACCTGCTCTCCTCCAAGATTCTTCCCAGACCAGTCCCCACCCAATTCCCATTTTGGACTGTCGAGGTCGGGTACGTCTATGCTTTCTCCAGATTCATTCAAAACTAGACGGATGAGTGCTCGATGTATGATACTCTTGTCTTGAAAGTCTCCGCCTTCCTTGTATATGATAACGTCCCCGTAATCGCCATATGTGCCGTGGCCCTCCACCCGACCCTCGACATACGTGATAATGTCCCCGCTCGAAGGTGTCCTTTGAACAAGGACAAGGTCGCCAGTATCGATAGTCCCAATAAAACTCTCGGTGTCGCTGTGCTGCATACTCCTACTCTCAACAACAACCATTGGAGGCCAGTTACTCGTATAGAGGAAAAGAGAGAGAAGGATTATGCCTACGATTAGCGCGGCGATTCCCAAATCTCGGAGCAAGAAGAGCAGGGAACGGATCCATTTCTTCTTTTCTTTCTTCTCTTGTTCCTCTGACATAGACTCCATACAAACCGTCACTGGAATAGATACCGTGGATTTCACTTAAATCTTTCTTGATGGGTACTCTTGAGGATGTCTGCAGATTTCTATGATCTCGATTTCCGCTTTTGGCTATGACTTCAAGCTTTTTCCGACGGTCATCCTAACAAACCCGAGCCAGGTATTGTACTAATAGGCCATTCCCATAGTAAGAATTCAAGAGGCTCTTCAGTATCTCATACCCTCTCCTTCCTACAGTCGACGAGGCTCCAATCACCGCAATCGATTTTTCTCTGAAGAAGGAATCCATCGCCACTCTATTTCTGCAGACCTATTCAAGGGTTGATTTCAACGATAGTGATTTTCTGGATAAGGGGGAAGGCCACGTTGTATACTTGCACTGTTTTCTCCTCGGCTTCAAAATCATAGAGGGTGAGCTGTTTCCTTTTCAACTCCACGAATGGAGTACCGCCATGAGCGTGACCGTGGAAAACCAGGTTCGGTCTTCTCTCGACCACAACCCTCTCCAGCTTCCTGCATCCCATCTCAGGCCAGTATCTCTCTTTCTCTCCCCTCAAGGTTTCATATGTTGGGGCATAGTGAAGAAGCAATATCGTAAAGGCGTCACCAGTGAGCATCTCATCAATCATGGAAATCCTGCGGTTGTACTTCTCGAATATTCCAGCGATGTTCGTTCTCTGCCACCATGTGGGCCTGTCAAGACATCCTGTGCTCCCGACTATCTTGACATCGATTCCATTGATTTCCAACTGGATGCTCTCGTCATCTAAAAACACTGACTCATTGTCCTCTCTCATTGCAGGCCTGTCTTGCTCGTACTCCTCATTTCCGAAGGTGCAGACTATGGGGCAGCTGAGTTTCTCTTCAATTGAAGACAAGATGTTCCTGAAGACCTGAACATCGCTTCCGTCCGTTACGTCACCTACAACAAGAAATAGATCTATGTCCCTCGTCTTTTCGAGACTTTCAAGAAAAGGATCCTTGAATGCCTCCCCATGGATGTCACCCACTGCAGCTATCCGCACAGAATCTTGAGCCTGACCTGAGCAAATAAACTTTACTGCTTAGAACTCCAGCATTGTGTATGCGCCACTCTCGAGGTTGACTATGGGAACACGGCAGGGAAGAGGGTTCATGTTGTGCATCCTCTGATACGTTGTCTGTGACTGCCAGGTCGAGCAGTTGATCATGATTACTCCCTTGTACTCTTCGATTCCCGCCCAGTGAACGTGGCCCGTTACGAAGACATCTGGAACCCTGTCGATTATCAGATAGTCCTCCCTCTCGGGTGCTATCGGCGTCTTTCCTCCATATATTGGGGCGAGATGCCGCCTAATTAGCATCTCCTTCATTCCTATCAGCGGTCTTTCGTAGGATACGTCAGGGAAAGCTGCAACGAAATCATCGAGACTTCTGCCATGATAGACCAGAATCTCCACCCCGTGAAGACTCAGCAGGCAAGGGTTTCCTACGAAGGTGACGTTGTCCTGGAAGACGCTCCGTATCTCGGAGGGAAAGGCGGGCTGAGGCTCTGCGGGTCGAACGGCATCGTGATTACCTGGTTGAATGATTACCTCCACATGGTCTGGAAACTGGGAGAGGAGATGCGCAAGCCTCTCATATTGCTCGTATATGTCATCGAGGTCAAGGTCCTCGTCCTGTCCGGGATAAATCCCTATTCCATCAACGGTATCGCCTGGAATGACAACATACTTCACCCTTCTTGCCAAATCGTCCGAACCACACAACCATTTGACTAGCTTCTCCCAGTGGTCGGAAAGAAAGGTCTTGCTTCCCGCGTGAATGTCTCCGAGGAAAGCGACCGACACTGGGACATCGGCCTCATTGAATCGCCTTCTAGTCGGTATATCTGGCCTAAAAACTCTCTCAGCGATTATCAAATCATCCTTGCGAGAGCTTCCTACGATTCCGAGGACTTCGTCAGCGATGAAATCATGAGAATGCATCGATGCAGGTATTAGAACAGAAGCTGTATCGGTCTCGTCCTCGACTTGGAGGATAAGGTGACCTGAGCGGGTCTTTCTTACCTCGTTCACTATGCAAACAAATCGAACTTCCCTCATCATTCGTTTTGCCTTTGCTATGTCTTCGCAACCTCTCAACTCCTTCTTCTGCCTGAGCATACGAGAGAGCTGCTGAAATCTGTTCTTGAAATAACAATGGAAATCCTCTATGGAGCCTTGGCACGTCGAATTTCCTGTTATGTCTTTGAGTACGCGGATGTCGCTGTCACAATCTTTGGCAGGAAAGCCCAGCTCTCGCGTCCTTCGCTTGGGAATGGCTATAGGTTTCCGTCTGGCCTTCTTTGCCGCAAAGGTTGCAATCCCCTCCGCCTTCGCTATCTCCTCTATCGTGAGTACAAAAGGCTTCTCTTGAAGACGTAAGAATAAATCCTCGATGTAGGAGAGCGGATCCTCCTTCTTCAAGATGTAGCTGGCAGCCTCGGGTTCAACTAGGGTCCCCTTCTCCAAAAGGAAGCTCAAAACCTCGCTTCGCATTCCAAAGCTTATTGCCTTTGCAAATCTAAATAATTTTGCACCTCGCAATCCTTATCTCAAGGTATGCATTCTATCGACCGATGAGAGTCGAGGTGAGAGCACCTTGCCATCCAACGGAAGATGTGCACAAGGTGGAGCGGGCGATGAAGAATATTTTTCCGGATCTGGATATCAGAGAAGAGGCAGAATTCCTTATCGGAAGCGGGAGCTCAATAGAGGAGTTCGGCGAGCTTCTCAAGAAGCAGAGGATAAGATCTGCTGCGAGGGCCGTTTTCCTCTCTTCCCGCTCGGTTGACGGCGTCTTCTTCACTCTCAACAAGCAGGTTGCATTCATCGGAAAGGTGAGCTTTGGTTCGGGGTCTCCTCTCGGGGACATTGAAGTGAGGATAAAGAACGAGGATATCGACTCTCTCATAGACTCCATAGCACCGGAAATAGGAGATGTTGATGAATGATTACCCTTGCATGTCCTCCGCTTTCCCTTCTTCCATTCGAAAGAGCTCTCCAAATGGTTGAGGGAAAATTCGGAGGATGGGAAATCGTCGCCGAGGGAAAGCACCTTCTTCCCGTGATAAAGGATGAGCTGGAAGAGGCGATTTCCAGCTACGGCATGAAGTTCACTATCCACGCTCCTCTCAGTGATATCAACATAGGTTCCCTCAATCCCGGCATAAGAACGGAGGCACTCAATCAGCTGGTTGAGGTTGTGAGGACAACACACCAGCTTGGAATGGAGAGGGTCACGATGCATCCTGGTTTCCTCTCGCCCATAACATTCGGCAAGAGGGAGCTTGCGAAGAAAATGGTCCGAGCGTCCATCGAGAAAATAGAAAGAAGGACAAAAGGCACGGACGTCCTCAAATGCCTTGAGAACATGCCGAGATCCTTCATCACACTTTTTACGGAACCCAAAGAAATGCTCGACCTCATAGACGGAACCTCGTTCAAACTCTGCCTGGATGTGGGCCACGCAAACACTACGAACAATCTCTCTGATTTTCTCCAGCATTGGGAGAGATATGGGAGTATTCATATCCATGACAACAATGGAAGAACGGACGAGCACCTCCCCATAGGTGAGGGGGAAGTAGACTTCAGGATGGTCTTAAGGAAGCTCAAAGACTTCAAGGGGGATTTTGTGATAGAATCGAGAAGTGTGGAGGAAGGTTTGGCGGGAAGGAAGTACATCGAGTCATTGGATATAACCGCACCTTAAGCACTGGAATCTTCCGTCAGAATACCGCGCCTCAGGGAAGCCGCATCTAGAACACAGGAAGCCGAATTGCTGCATCCTCTCCAAGTCTTGCTGTGCGGCGGATCTCCTTTCTGCATCCCCCACTGATGCTGGGGTGGGCCTGGGAATCCCAAGAACAGAACCCGCGAGCTTCACTACTTTCACAAAGTAGTAGGTGAAAAAGAAAAAACCCGCGATGACGAATACCACGGTCGCTATCACAAGAAAAGCCAAAATCCCAGTATGCCCAGGATCGGAGGAGGAAACAAAGAAGGAAACCGTATAGTAGTCCACAGCAAAGTGAAACAGTATAGAGGCCCATATGCCTCTCTTTACGTAGACGTATCCCAGAATCAGACCCCCCATGAAGGTCGGAACCAGCTTATAGATATCCCAATGAGGGATATGAGCGGCCCCAAAAACTGCGGCAGAGACGATGATCAAAGCCCATGTGGATGTGGTCATGTTTCCGCTCCCCCCAAAGAGATTCTTGAGGAGTCCTCTGTCCCTGATACCTGACCCGAGTGCGATCAGAAACATAGGTATGCCAAGGAATGCCAAGCGAGTAACAATCTCCTCATAGACAGACGCATTCGCGAGTTCGAACATGACATACCAGAGTGGAGCATCCCCCATCTCAGGAGAGGTGATTTTCGCACCGAATAGTCCCAGAAAAAAGATATATGCCATGGTGAAGAAGAGGTATGCGCAGAATAGTTGGCCAGCTATCGCCCATGAGCTCTTCGTAGAAAATTTGAGCCTCCCTTTTCCAATCGATGTCATCATGTCCGAGACAAGCCTTCTTCCGTCAAGGAAAACAGCCAATAAGATGGAAACACTGATGATGATGAGAAGCGCGAAATAGTATAAAAGGAACCAACTAGGCTCGTCAAAGCGCAGGAGTATCAAGGGAAACGGAGAAAGTATGTAGATCGTAACGGCACAACCTGCACATTGTTCACCCATTATTCCTGGTATGACTTGACTCATGCCCCAGAATAGATATCCTGAGTTTACGGCTAGAAGCAGAATGAATGCTATCAATACTCCCACCCAAACAAAAGACCCTAAGACATGAACTAGCTTCTCGAACGAGTCGTGAAGGGAAACCTCTCGATAAACGGGGTAATAAGATCGGGTCCTGAGACCGCAGACAGGACAGAAATTGCCGCTGAAGAAAGTTCCACAACGAGCGCACTGAATTGCAATAGGAACTGCCGGGTGTGTCCTCGTACCGCAGTAGGGACAAAAATCCCCTGAAAACGTTCGACCACATGACGAACATGTGACCGGCCTAGTTCCTTGGGATTGGGGAGAGACTAATAGGCCGCACTGAGGACAGAAACGTTCTGGGACCTCAGTTCCACATCTGGGACAATTCACGGCTTGTCCTACGAGAAAATGTCTATTTAAGGGATACGGTGTAGGTTTGGCATATCAGCTTAAATATATCCAACGCTTTCATAGTGTCCACCCTGA
>JBHIFI010000048.1:0-12634 GCA_046761005.1 Thermoplasmata archaeon | reverse complement strand
CAGGTATAACCAAAAAACCTCAATCCTTCTCATATTGATGAGGTGTCAATCAAAGAAGCGAACCAAATCCTCAGGTCAGGACTTTCGGTTACGCGTATAGTCGAAGAATCTAGGAACTCGCTGAGAGGTCTCCACACAGAAGTTCACCCCATACCAACGAAATGAGCAACGAAAGATTAATCTAATACAAGTCTCGATTATCGGTTACCCGCCAGGATGGTTTGGCCGAGATGGTAAGAAAGAAAAGCAAAACTGAGCTTCAGATTGCTGAGATCAAGTACAGATCTCTTTTGGAGAAGAGAGACGAGCTCAATGCAGAAGCTAGTGTACCAAGGGATGAGAGGGACACCCTTCACAAACAGAAGAGGGAGCTTATAGACGAGATGCAGAAGCTCAAGGAGAAGCGCGACTCACTCGTTGCTGAGATGAGGAAACACAAGAGCAAGAGAAACGAGCTTCAGAAAAGGGCAAAGGAGCTCGTCGTCTTTCGCCGTGGTAAGAAGCGGAGGTTTAGGACAAGCCTACCCATGGAAATCGACAATCTGAGAATGGAGATACACGAGCTTCACACGAAGCAAGAGACAACGGCTCTGACGATTCCTCAGGAAAATGAGTTGCTCGAAAGGATAAGAGAGAAGCACGCTGAGCTGGAAGAGCTGGAAGAGACATATGAAGAGCAGAAGAGGCTGATTCTGGAGGTGGAGGGTGTTGACGATGCCATCACGGAACTCTTTAGGAAAGCGGATGAGGAGCATCAGATGGTCGTCAAACTCTATAACGAAGCCCAAGAAATCCACGAAAGAATAGTCGTCCTCATAAAGGAAATCTCGCATCTGATAGCGGAGGCTAACAAGAAGCACGAGGATTTTCTCAAGATAAGAACCAAGGCTGACTACTATCACAATAGAGCGGTGGAGATGAGACAGAAGATTCTGTCCATAAGAAGAGCAAGACGGATGGAGCTAAAGAAGGCAAGAAAAATCATCGAGGAACAGAACATAGCCGCTCGAAAGGCACTATTCGATGAAAAGAAGTTAGAGGAGGATGCTGAGAAGGCTTTGGACACTCTTCTCAAGAAGGGAAAAATCAGGAGATGATTGCATGAAGGCGGTTGTTCTAGCAGGTGGAGTCGGAGAAAGACTGAGACCCCTCACAGAGACAAGACCGAAACCCCTTATCACGATTGCTGGAAGGCCCTGCATAGACTATGTAATACGATCCCTCGTTAACGCGGGTTTTAGGGAAATTGTTGTCACAACTGGCTATCTGTCTGACCATCTCATCAAAAAGATAGGAGACGGAATCGACTACAAAGCGAGCATACTCTATTCCTTCGAGGAGAACCCCGCTGGAACTGCTGGCGCTGTAAAGAAGGTGGCCGACTTCTTGGATGAAACCTTTATCGTGGCCAGTGGTGACGTACTCGCTGATGTTGATATGAGAGGACTCTTTGAGTATCACAAGAAAAAGGGATCCGTCGCGACGATGGCACTCACGGAGGTCAAGGACCCGAGTCAGTTCGGGATAGTAGAGCTGGACGATGATAATAAAATAGTGAGGTTCAGGGAGAAGCCCAAAAAAGATGAGATATTCTCCAATCTGGTAAACGCGGGAATATATGTGCTCGAGCCCGATGTTTTGGACTTCATTCCGGAAAGAGAGATGTTCGATTTCTCAAAAAACGTTTTTCCTGCACTACTCCGAGAGGGAATCCTACTTTATGGGAAGCGCCTGAGAGGCGTCTGGGTGGATATTGGCAGACCACTGGATGTAATCAATGCTAGTCTTGAGATAATAAAAAGAGAAGGAAAGGAGGAAGATCTCGAGAATGCGAGTGTAAATGGTCCTGTGATGATGGGCAAGAATGTCGTGTCGGAAAAGAGCGTGCGAATAATCGGACCCGCCCTCATAGGTGATAATGTTTTCCTGGGACGGGGGGCCTTGATAGAGCGATCCTGCGTTTACAACGACGTTTTTGTAGATAGGGGCGTAATCGTATCACTAAGCGCAGTAATGAGAAACAGCAGGATTGGTTGGCAAAGCGAGATAGAGCAGAGCGTCTTGTCCCCGAACAGCAATGTTGAGGAGGACGTCAAGATCGCAAGGAGCATAATTGGAGATGACATGACAGTCAAGGCTCATTCGAGAATAGAGGATGCAAGCCTCTCTCCACCGAAGTCTCACTCGTAACGCCCAAAAATGTTATAGACAGTATCGCTTATTCGCCGACCGAGTCCTCATGGCGGATATCATTCTAGGATTCGTCGCCATTGGCGGCATAATTTTCATTGGGTTTTTTGCCCGTCTCATCTTTGAAAAGACGAAGATTCCAGACATCCTTTTCTTGGTTATACTAGGCCTCTTCCTCGGACCCTTCCTACTGAACGCATTTCAGATTGAGCTCGTTCCGAAAGACGTGCTTGGTCTTGTAACACCCGCCTTTGCCGCTCTAGCGCTCGCAATGATTCTTTTCGATGGTGGTCTAAACCTGAGTTTCGATCTCGTTGTCAGAAAGCTCAAGGTTTCCTTGATACACACTGTGACGGCGTTCATTCTCACCGTCATGACAATATCGCTTGTTGCTCATTTCGTCTTGGGATATCCCATCACTGTCGGCCTGCTTCTAGGAAGCATCCTTGGCGGGCTCAGCGGTGCGATTGCAGTCACCACGGTAAGAAGTATGCGACTTACAGAAGATACGAGGACCATACTTACTCTTGAATCTGTTCTCACGGACGTTCTCTGTATCGTTGTCTCCCTGTCCATCATAGAGTATCTAAAGGGTGGACCAAACAGTGGCCCGGAAGTTGCCATGGGAACTTTGGCAACTGCATTTTCCATAGCCATCGTAATAGGTGTCTTCTTCGGTGTCATCTGGCTCATTGTTCTCACCAGGCTGTATGGGAAACCATTTTCCTACATGATAACGCTCGCAGCTTTGCTCCTCCTCTACGGAGGCGTTGAATTTGTAAAGGGTAGCGGGGCAATGGCCGCACTCATTTTCGGGATAGTGATTGGCAACAAAGAGGAGTTTGGGAGCTTCTTCCGCATAAAGACGAAGTTCCATCTGGACGAAAGGATTATCCAGTTCCACTCGGAACTCTCATTTCTCATCCGGACGTTCTTCTTTGTGCTTCTTGGACTGAGCTTCTCATTCGCTGTGACGGGTAGTGTGGATGTGTTTTCGCATATTCCCTTCCTCTCAAGTCTAGACTATACGCCCACTCTCTTTCTCATAGGCGCGGCTTTGATCTTCGTCGTCATAGTTCTTTCTAGATATGTGAACTCCTTCCTTACTATTGCGGTTCATCCCGAGAGCAAGAATGATCAAATGGCCCTTACCACGATGATGGGAAGAGGACTTGCGGCTGCTGTGCTGGCTACACTTGCCTTCACAATCCCTGCATTCACAGACCCTGCAGCTCCCGGATATACGAACTATCATGATTTGATGAGTCCGTATCAATCCCAATTTCTCAATCTGAGTTTTCTGATCATTTTGAGCACAGTAGTTGCTACGACGATTGGCGTCTTCTTCAGCGAAAAAAGGGATGTTGGAAAGACCGAACTCGAACTCGCGAAAGAGAGGCTCCTGCGAAAGAAGGAGATAGAGGAGAAAAAGAGGTGGAAGCGGGAGAGAGCAGAAAAGAGACGGCAGAGAATTAGGATGAAGAAGCACAAGAAGAGGTCGAAGAAGTAGCTTGCAAGGTTTATATATCTTGCATCAGATACATTGACGAAGGGATGGGATAGATGGAAGACGCAGTAGGCCTTGCCCTTGTTCAGATATTCGTCCTTTTCCTTTCCGCCAAGATCGGGGGGGAAATGTGCAAGCTAGTCAAACAGCCGGAAGTTCTTGGCGAACTCTTCGCCGGGATAATACTTGGCGGAGCCTTTCTAGGCTTCTTTCACGACTCTGAAACATTTGACGTCCTTGCAGAGATAGGCGTCATAATACTTCTTTTCGGCGTGGGGCTGGAAACTCGGGTAGGAGCTCTCAAGGGGGTAAGGCTGAATGCTGCGTTGGTCGCCATTGCCGGTGTGTTCCTTCCATTTGCATTGGGCTATTCCCTGATAGTTATCCTAGGTGGAACTACTCTGGTTGCCCTATTCATCGGCGCGGCAATGGTTGCAACGAGCATCGGCATTACGGCACGCATTCTCATGGACATGGACTTGATCCATTCCAAAGAAGCGAGAATCATACTAGGAGCAGCAATCATTGATGATATTCTTGGTCTTATCGTTCTCACAGTTGTTAGCGGTCTCGCTGTAGGGCAGCTCTCGTCTTTCAGTGTAGCCCTCGTAGTGGCGGAAACGATGCTCTTTGTTGGCGTTCTTATCTTTCTCGGAAAAAGGATAGTAGATAGGGTTTCAGGAATCGCAACAGTAGATGAGAAACGTGTTCGAAGACGTTCGTGGGCACTTCACTATCGAACATTTTACAAAAAGAAGGATATCCTGGACAAGTCCTTCTCGAGATATGGCATGGTCTTTGTGGTGCTCCTTGTCTGCTTCGGTCTTTCTGCCCTGGCCTCATACATAGGACTCGCGGCCATCATAGGTGCTTTCTTTGCTGGACTTCTCTTTGCGGGAAGGAAGAATAGCAAAGAAATGGAGAGGCAGATTCAGCCAATCAAAATGTTCTTCGTTCCTTTCTTCTTCGTTATCATGGGAACAAAGGTCATTTTCAATGAGGCCTTCATTCCCTACCTTCCATTGACAATCGCGATGGTGGCCCTCGCTATCGTTGGAAAATTCGTTGGCGGTGCTGTTGGAACATACAATCATGGGAGAAGAACAGCCATTATGGTTGGAGCGGCGATGGTTCCAAGAGGAGAGGTGGGCATTATCGTCGCAATGGTCGGCCTGGAGACAGGGATAGTGGACCAAGGATTGTTCACCGCGATAGTACTGATGTCAATCGTTACGACGCTCTGGGCCCCTCCCCTCATCAAGATCGCCAACAGAATCGGGAAAACACCCCAAGCGTCTACACAACCCTCTCTACTTCGAAAGAAACTTCGCAGAGCGAATGGCCCGGACTAACTTCCCCTCCTTTGAGCTATCTCTCCATTCTTTATGACTACCTCGATGTTGTTCTGGTCGAACATATACGGAATGTGAAGGTAATCAGGAACATCCAAAACGAGTATATCCGCATTCTTGCCCACGTCTAAGCTACCTATCTTCTCACCCTTGCCTATAGCGTATGCAGCATTGATGGTGGAAGCTGCTATCGCTTCCTCTGGAAGCATTCTCATCTTGCAGCAGGCTAAGCTGACTACGGTTTGCATAGAAATCACCCAGCAGTTAGGGTTGAAGTCGGTCGCAACTGCAATCGGAATGTCCAATTCAATCATTTTCCGGGCATTGGCGAATTGATCCTCCATAGACAAAAGAGGAGCAGCCGGCAACAGGACAGCAACAACACCGCTGTTTGCCATTCTGGCCATATCCTCCTCAGAGGTTCGCACGAGATGGTCGGCGGTTATCGCACCGATTTCAGCCGCAACACGCGACCCACCGCTCAACGTGAACTCGTCAGCATGTATCTTGCTCTTCATTCCGAGTGTCTGTCCCCTCTCCAGAATCCTCCTGGACTCATCGGGAGAGAAGTACCCTTGTTCACAGAAAACGTCACAGAACTCTGCCAGCTTCCTTTCAGCGACAGCAGGTATCATCTCGTCCTCGAGAAGGGAAAGGTAGCCCTCCCTATCCTCAACAAACTCCTCTGGAATGGCATGCGCACCGAGAAAGGTCGGAACGATATCTACGGGATGCTTCTCACTGAGCGCCGCCGTAACGCTGAGTATCCTGATTTCGTCCTCCGTCGTAAGGCCATAACCGCTCTTCGCCTCCAATGTTGTTGTTCCGCAGGACAACATATCATATACCCTCTTGCTTGCCTGATCGAACAACTCCTCTTCGGATGCCTCCCTCGTCTCTCTGACAGTCTTCTGAATTCCCCCTCCTCTCTTTGCAACATCCATATAAGAGGCTCCCTCTATCTTCCAAGAGAGCTCATTCGCTCTCAGACCCGCGAAGACCAGATGCGTGTGTGGATCGACGAAGCCTGGCATCACTATCTTGCCTATTGCGTCAATCACATGATAGTCCTTTTCCGATCTTCCACGCATAAGGTCTTCATACTTTCCAACTCCCTGAATCACGCCACCCTCGATCAAAACAGAGGAGTCTTCCCGGACTCCCAAGTTCCGCATCTCTCCTCCTCGCAGAGGTCTTCCCTTGTCAGGAGCGAGAGTGATTACCTGTTCCGCGTCCCTTATCACAATTCCCTCTATCTTCATCACCCGCTCCTTGGTAGGAAGCGTTACGAGCCCCTTGGGGAGCATTATCTTGTGGGGTTTTACTCTCATTCCCTCAAACCTCCAAACGAACGCCTTCGCGACTGTATTTCACTACGTACGGCTCTCCCCCCGCATCTCTGATTCTCTTAGCTAGTTCCTCGGGTTCTTCCGTAAGAGCAATCATGCTTCCACCGCCACCTGCCCCTGTCAACTTCGCTCCATAGGATAGGCCTTCACATGCAGATATCAGCTTCTCCAGAGAAGGATGACCCACTCCCAAAGCATTCAGAAGCATGTGATTCTGGTTCATCAGCTTGCCCGCTAGAGAGAAGTCTCCCTCCTGCAAAGCTGCTTTTCCCTGCTGAGTGATTCGACCAATTTCCCTTATATGACCGCGTACAACTCGGCTTCCGCCAACCAATTCCTTCACGTTGTGAACGAGGGGGCCGGTTTCCGCTTTTATCCCAGTATTTCCAACTACAAGATTCAGTTCTGGCAATGGACAGTCATGAAGAAACCATTTATTGTCATTTCTGGAAAGACTCCAAAGGAGACCGGGGCCAGCGCTCTCGTCCACCAGAATACCACCGCCATGCGTGGATGTCGTTGTGTCTATCGGACTTGCATTTCCCTGAACCTTCAGCTCTACCTGAAAGCCATTCTGAGCAATGGAAACTGGATTGAATCTCCCTTGTAGTTGAAGAAGTGCCCCGAGTGTGGAGACAGTCACGGCCGCTGACGAGCCTAGGCCAGCGGCAACTGGTAGCTCGGTGTCTACCTGAAAAGCAATTGGGTCCCCCCGCCAAACCTCTTCAATTGAGCTTTTGATGTATCGATATTTCCTGCGGTTGATGCTTTCGCCATTGACCTCGAATGCGCTGGACCTCTCGGCTCTCATTCTCACTCTAAGATCCACAGCAATCGAAAGAGCTGGCTCTCCAAAAACAACGGCATGTTCGCCAAAGAGAATGAGTTTTCCTGGGGCAGAACACTCTACCATCGGGTTGCCAACCCCTCACAAACACTTAAGATTTGTGCACAACTCTCAGCGGATGTGGATATGCGCTTAGACTACTTGCGGCCAGCCTGAGAATCACCACCGATCCTGGACAATGCTATCCTACAACTCTCTTTTCACCGTTATGGGAATAATCCCCTTCTCGAATTCCAATTCAGCGATACTTATGGGGTCGATCTCACCCCTTGGCAGATTTATCAGCACGGGAGCTCCCATATCAATTTGAAGTGCCCTGGCGCCAATGATCCTTGCTTTCTCGAACCTCGTGTACCTGATAGACTCCTTCATGGGAGCAATTCCTCCTCCCTCAGCTTGCTTAGAATCTCTCTCAAGGACTCTTCCCTAAGGTCTAGGCTCTCCGACAATGCGTCCACCCTCATATCCTTTTCGTTGATTAGATGATAGAGAACCCTTCGCTCGTTGTAATCGCTCGATATTTCCTCAACGGCTGAGTATGCAACACTTAGAGCTGTGTCCTTCAGCTTCAAGAGGCTGACGCGCTTGTCTTCCAGCTCTTCCATAAGGCTATCCATTTCTTTGGCAACCTGCGATATCTTTCTCAACCTGATTTTGGGGTCGTTCTCTTTCAAGGCGACCTTGATCCTTTCCTTGTACTCCTTGAAGTCACCCGAAATCCTTGCGTCGCCGGCAAGAGACCGAAATTCCGTGCTGAATAGGCTTGGACCAACGTCGATTGTCAGAGAGAGATGTCTGATGTTGCAGTAGTTCTTTCTTTCGGGCCCGCCGAGAGTACTGGGTTCTCTCTCGCACTTGACCAGGCCGTACCTCTCTAGTATCTGAAGATGCTTAGTGATAGCCTGCTGGCTCACGCGAAGCTCTCTAGAGAGCTGAAGAGGGTAGTGCCTTTCTTTGGCGATCTTTGCGAGTATCCTCCTTCGCAATGGATTTTCCAGAACCTTGAGTAACTCATCAAGAGTTGGTTCGACCATATGGGATCGACCTGTTCTACTCCACCTCTACTCGCTTTCCTTTGCGTTCTTTTTTCTTGACTAGAGGTGCCACGACTTCGAGAACGCCATTGTGATAGGTTGCTTTTGCTTTCTCAGAGTTCACCACTTGAGGAAGCTCAACCTCCTTCTTGTAGGTCCTTTCCTCCGTTTTTGCCTCGATGGTCACACTGTCATCGGAAACGTCGAGGTCGATGGCGTCCTTTTCCACTCCTGGCATTTCGAAAGTCACCGAGATCTCATCTTTTCCAATGATGACATCCGTCACTGGTTCTCTCGCAGAGATTTGGGGCTTACCTGCCAATTTCTGCATCCCAGGCCCCGACCAGAGCCTAGTGTTTCCAAATTCCTGGATCTCAGGCTTTCCATCAGGTCCCATTTTAAGAGAGAATCCGTAGACAAACGGCCCGCCCTCTTCCGGAGCAGGAAAATTACCCTTGGCCATTTGCCTCATCAATCTGTTCATCTGTTCCTGAATTCGCCTGAAGTTCTCCTCGACATCTAGGAATATATCGTCGAAGTCCTCATCGAAGAACCAGGATCTCCACCAATCATCTCTTTTCTTTCTTCTCCAGCTCATCATATACCTCCTTTTCGAGCATAGCTGCGGCGCATTGTTAACTTAGGGTTAACAACCCTACGTACATATATCTACTTCCCTATAAGAGCCTTTCGAATTTGCGACGTTCGCATGCGCGAGATTTCGCTATCCGCAATAGAGTTTTCTTCTCGTTTTCTCTCAAAGAAGCACTAACCATAGAATATGCAAGGGGACAGGCAGTTCCCCCTTTCATTTATCGCTTGGCAAGAAGAGGAATCTTCGAAAGAGATTCGAGACCAGACCCAAGAGGCGTTTGTAGCGGCTCGAGTGCTCAGCTGCATCCTCGCAATTCGACTCCGGGAGATCGGTTTTTCCTCTCGTTGAGGGACCATCGCACTCGGGACATTCTTCAATCATTGGATTGAAAGGACAGTAGCAAAGAGGGCATATAACGAAATCATCCTCCACGTCGTTCTCCACCATTTGCTTCGGATTTCGGGGTGTTCTATGAAAAGCCTTTCGACGTTGTTCCTATTTTTGATAATAAGATTTGATGCACATGGATCCGCTCAGTCATCCGATAGCCGTAACTGTACTGGCGGCAATAATCACTTCACTTCATCAAAACACGTAGCTATTCTGGTGCTTTCTCTGCTATTGAAAGTACCCAAATCGAGAGATGTCAAGAGAGACCCCCCATGCTCTTCCAATGTATGTCGAATTCTTTCTAGGAAACCCATAACCTTGTCGATGCTATTGAGCGCGATAAGATAGTCGAATCCATCGATCAAGAACACGGGTTTCTCGTTCTCCGTGGCGAATTCCTCTATGGCATTCTCGATCTGACCCAAATCTTGCGGGTTAATGGGACGGTACCCTGCTTCGCCTTCAATGTTTCTGTATTCAGCTCCTCCCAAGTCGTATTTGCTTACAATCTCGTATGGTGTCTTGCGAGTGATGCAGAGACCTGGGAATCCGCTGGAGACACATTGATGAAAATACTCGAAGCTCATAGAAGGCTTCATCTCGTTGAAAAGCATCAATTTCTTCGATGACTTCGGTCGTCCGCTAGAGATTTGAGGTTCCTCCGTTTACCTTTGTCAGCGGTAAGGTTGTGGTGTCTATTATAACGTAGCTTCTACATGTAGATTCTTCCAAAGGTTCTAATAGAGCTAGGAATATCACCCCAGCGAGGGGGCTAGGAAAATGACCAGAAGGAAATATTACACAAAGAAATACCTCTTACAGATCAAGGACAGAATTCTCCTCTACCTGGACAATTACATTGGTCTCAGCGATCAGCCACAGCTTCCCCTCTCTCTCACGCAATCAGGAATAGCAAGAGCCCTGGAGATAAGAAGGAGCCAAGTGTCGCAAGTCATGGGTCCATTAGTAGATGACGGGCTCGTTCGCGCCGAATTGAGACACATACAAGGAGGAAAAAGGAGAAGAACGTGCTACTTCCTGACCTCCCGAGGGATGGATTACGCAAGACGCGTGGAAGTCAAAACAGGGAGTGAGGTGATTACTCTGCGCGAGCTTTCACGAGCGACAAGAACGGTAAGACTGGAGGAAGTTCCGAGGATCCTCGATGACGGATCCACGCTCCTAGATGTCATCACTCACACTCGCAAATCGCTCTTCGACCTAGCGAGCTATCAAAAAAAGGTCAAAAAGAAAAGGAAGCTTGTCGCATACACCTCTAAGCTTCCCAAACTACACAGATTCTTTGGCAGGCGCAGGGAGCTAGAGAGGATCAGAGGTTTCTTGAACTCTGAAGAACAGAAGATTATGGCAATCAAGGGAATTGCGGGTATCGGCAAGAGCATTCTCGCAACGAAGATTCTAAAAGAGAAGAAGGGTAAGACCAATCTTTTCTATTACCAACTCAAGAAATGGACAACACTTCGAGGCCTCCTGCTAAGTCTTTCAAAGCTCCTTAGCGAGCTAGAGAGGAACGATCTGAGATTCTACTTGGAATCCAACAAGGAGTTAGACGTGGACGAAGTAGGCCTTATTCTTGAGGAGTCTCTCAGAGGTCTCGAAGGTATCCTCGTACTTGATGATTGTCAGTTCGCAAAGGGCGAAGTGCTTAACTTTCTCGAATGTTCCAAGGACTTTCTCGGAGCCTCCAATAACTTCAAGATGATAGTTTTGGGAAGAAGGATTCCTCCTTTCTATGGCAGGCGTGATGTTACGGTCGGAAAGCATGTAGTAGAGATGGAACTTGGCGGTCTCTCGGCCAAAGAATGTCAAGAGTTCCTATCCTCACGTAAACTCTCCAGGTCTGTTTTTGATAATATAATAGAGAAAACGGACGGCCATCCCCTATTCCTCGAGCTAGTGGATTCCACTACTCAAATCATTTCCGGCGATATAGAGAAATTCCTGGAACAAGAGATTTCCTCCAAGCTGAGTGAGAAAGAGAAGACGGCGATGTCCATCGCATCAGTCTTCAGGAATCCTGTCAGTGCAAGCGCGTTTTTCGCGGACGAAAAGCTCGACTACGGTGTAATCGACTCCCTGGTTTCGCAGTCACTGCTTTCTGAAGACACCCAAGGCAAGTATTCCGTTCACGAGATGTTAAAAGAATTCTTCTACAACCGCCTCACAGATTCAGGGAAAAATCAGTATCATAACAACGCTGCAGACTATTATTCCAATTTTTCTGATCCCCTGTCAGTCCTGGAAGCTCAACATCATTTTGTCAAAGGTGGACTTTTTGAGCAGGCCGCAGAGCTTGTCGCGCTCTATGGAGAAGATCTCATAAGCGGGGGTTACTCTGATAATCTCCTAGAGATCCTCGGGGAAATGAAAGATCCCGAGACATGGGGAACCTTCGTAGGAGAAGTCTTCCTGCTTAAAGGAAGGATACTCGATCTACTTGGGAAATGGAAGCACGCTGTGGAGAATCTCAAGAAAGCGGAGAAGATATTGGCGGACGAAGGAGACCGCAATCTCGAACTTGAAGCGACATCTAGGATTGGAGAAATCCTGAGAAGACAAGGAAAGGATGCTGAAGCTCTCGAAATCCTAAGTAGGGTAGAGAAAGAAATCACAGAACAGACGAAGCCATCGGTGGTTACCAGGATATATGTCAGTATCGCTCTTGCTTACGGCCTTCAGGCAGATTTCGATAAAGCATACTCCGTCCTGAATCTTCTAGATGACTATACCTCTGCGCATCCCAATCGACCCGAGAGAGCAGAGTATTTTATGGCGAGAGGCACACTTCTCACGCTCCAGAACCTGCACCAGCAGTCGTACGAAGCAAAGAAGCAGGCTATTGAAATTTGCGAGGAGAATCAGGACGTGCTGAGACTTGCTAGCGCCTACAATGGCTTGGGTGTCTCTCTCTACCACCTTGGGAAGAACGATTCGGCTCTTGAGTATTATGAGCGTGCCATTAAGTTCGCACAGAGAATTGGCGATCTGCGTACCCAGGGATATCTTCTCTTCAATACGGCCTCTGTGTATATCGAGATGCCGAAACTGTCAAGAGCTCAAGAATATCTCGACTCCGCAAGAGAAATTTTTGAGCGCCTGGAAGAGAACAGGATGGTTGCGCTCATAGATCTTTCTCTAGCCTTTGTCCATTACGAGAGAGAAGAGCTTAGCAAAGCAGATGAGCTCCTTCGACTTCATCTTGAGCGGATTGAAAAGCATGGCACATCATCAGATCTCATGAGGTCCTTCAAGATGGCGGCGGATCTCTACGAAGAAATGGGGCTGACAGATCAGGCAAGAAAATGTTTTGAGCTTGCTCTCTCCCTATCCGAAAGACTTGCTCGGCCGG